>DATLZC010000254.1:0-6363 GCA_035574215.1 Dehalococcoidia bacterium
GAGCGCCGACTGCTGCTCGGCCTTGGTGAGCACGTTGAACAGCACGTTGTTCAGGTCCTTGGCCTGCGCCAGCACCTTGTCCACGATCTCGGCGCCCGCCTTGGTCAACTGGAGTCCGATGGCGCGCTTGTCCTTCGGGTCCGGCACGCGCTCGATCCAGCCCTTCGACTCGATCCGGTGCAGGATGCCGGTGATGGACTGCGTCTCCTGGAACAGGAGGAGCGCGATGAGACTCGGCTTGACCGGCTGGCGCTCCTTGACGATAACGAGCACCCGCGCCTGGGAGACCGAGATCTCGAGCGCGTACAGGCGCCGTTCCAGGAGTTTGTTCGCCATCCAATACAGCTCATTGATGAGCGTCCAGACGGGAGCGACGGGGTACAACTCTGACGACAGCATCTTGGCCTCCTCTAGTGACTGCGTTTAGTGAAGTTACCACAAGGCGTCGTTTCGGGGAACCAGGCTGCGTAAAGACGCGATCTTCTTGACACGCTGTTATGTTTCATTGGCCTCGCGTCTCCTCGGGCCTGCCGCCAGCCCGTGGTTCGGGATAGGATGGAAGCGGTCGCGGCGCCGCGGCGCGGATGCCCCGGCGCGTATTCGAGCGGAAGGAGTCGATGATGGCCGTTGGTCCACGTGACCGCTTCGGAAGCCGCGCGACGCTCCGGGTCGCCGATGTACCCTACCACATCTTTCGGCTCGACGCTCTGGAACAACGGAGCGTCGGACGTATCGATCGCCTGCCGTACTCGCTGAAAGTCCTGCTCGAAAACCTCCTGCGGCGCGAGGACGGCCGCACCGTCACCGAGGACGATGTGCGGGCCCTCGCCACATGGACGCCGGGGGAAACGCCCGAGCGCGAGATCGCGTTCATGCCGGCGCGCGTGCTTCTGCAGGACTTCACCGGCGTGCCGGCCATCGTCGATCTGGCCGCCATGCGGGACGCCATGCGCGAGCTGGGCGGCGACCCACGGCGCATCAACCCGCTTCAGCCGGTCGACCTCGTCATCGACCACTCGGTGCAGGTGGACGTCTTCGGGAGCCCGGAGGCGTTTCGGGAGAACGCGCGCCTCGAACTGGAGCGCAACCGCGAGCGGTATGCGTTGCTGCGGTGGGCGCAAGGGGCCTTCAGCGGGCTGCGCGTCATGCCGCCGGACATGGGCATCGTCCACCAGGTCAACCTCGAGTTTCTCGCCCGTGTGGTGTTCGTCCGCGGCGAGCGCGGTGAGGCCGAGGCGTACCCGGACACGCTCGTGGGCACCGATTCCCACACCACGATGGTAAATGGCCTCGGCGTCCTCGGTTGGGGGGTGGGCGGCATTGAGGCCGAGGCCGCGATGCTCGGCCAACCCGTCTCCATGCTGGTCCCCGAAGTCGTCGGCTTCAAGCTCACGGGTCGCTTGCCCGAGGGTGCGACCGCGACCGATCTCGTGCTGACGGTCACCCAGATGCTGCGCGCGAAGGGCGTCGTAGGGAAGTTCGTCGAGTTCTACGGCCCGGGGCTGTCGGCGCTGCCCGTGGCGACGCGCGCGACCATCGCGAACATGGCGCCCGAGTACGGCGCGACGTGCGGATTCTTCCCGGTCGACGACGCCACCCTCGAGTACCTGCGCCTGACAGGACGCGACGAAGCGCACGTGCGGCTGGTCGAGGCGTACTGCAAAGAACAGGGCCTGTTCCGCACCGACGCGACGCCGGACCCTCTGTTCTCCGACACGCTGGAGCTCGACCTCGGCACGGTGGAGCCGAGCCTCGCGGGGCCGCGACGTCCGCAGGACCGCGTACCGCTGTCGTCCGCCAAGCGAGCGTTCCGGGAAGCGCTGGTGGCCACGTTGCGCGAGCAGGACCCGTCGCTCAACGGCGACCGGCTCATGAAGTGGGTCGAAGAGGGCGGCGCGCTCGAGACGGAGGCGCCGTCGCCCGAGGCCGCCGTCGTAACGAAGCGCGTCCCTGTGCGCACCGACGGCCAGAGCTACGAACTGGAGCACGGCTCCGTGGTCATCGCCGCCATCACGAGTTGCACCAACACCTCGAATCCCGAGGTCATGATCGGGGCCGGCCTGCTGGCGAAGAAGGCGGTCGAGCGTGGGCTCCAGCGCAAGCCGTGGGTCAAGACCAGCCTCGCCCCTGGCTCGAAAGTGGTCACCGACTATCTGGCCGAGGCGGGGTTGCTGCCGTATCTCGAGCGCCTGGGCTTCTATCTGGTGGGCTACGGTTGCACGACATGCATCGGCAATTCGGGTCCGCTGCCGCCCGAGATCGCGGCGGCCATCGAGGAGGGGAAGCTCGTCGCCGTGGCCGTCCTGTCGGGCAACCGCAACTTCGAGGGGCGGATCAATCCGCTGGTGCGGGCGAACTACCTCGCCTCGCCGCCGCTCGTGGTGGCGTACGCCATCGCGGGCAAGATGGACTTCGACCCGTTCAACGACCCCCTCGGGGTGGACCCGGATGGAAGGCCGGTCTATCTTCGCGACATCTGGCCGGACCAGCGCGAGATCCAGCAGGCCATGCAGGTCATCCGCTCGGAGATGTTCCAGCGCGAGTACGGGTCCGCGTTCGAAGGGACGGAGGAGTGGCGCGCGTTGCCGGTTCCCTCGGGTGACCACTTCGCCTGGGATCCGGACTCGACCTACGTGCGCAAGCCGCCCTTCTTCGACGCGATCCCCCGAGAGCCGGCGCCTCCGGGCGACATCCTCGGCGCGCGGGTCTTAGTCTGGGTCGGCGACTCCGTGACCACCGACCACATCTCCCCGGCGGGCTCGATCGCGAAGGACAGCCCCGCGGGCCGCTACCTCATCGAGCGCGGCGTCGAACCAAAGGACTTCAACTCCTACGGCGCGCGCCGCGGCAACCATGAGGTGATGATGCGGGGGACGTTCGCCAACGTGCGCCTCCGCAACCGCCTCGCGCCGGGAACGGAGGGCGGGTGGACGCGGCATCTGCCCGACGGCGAGCAGATGAGCGTGTACGACGCCGCGATGCGGTATCGCGAGGAAGGCGTTCCGCTCGTGGTGATCGCGGGCAAGGAGTACGGCTCGGGCTCGTCGCGTGACTGGGCGGCGAAGGGCCCGGCGCTTCTCGGCGTGCGCGCCGCCATCGCCGAGAGCTTCGAGCGTATCCACCGGAGCAACCTGGTGGGGATGGGTGTGCTGCCCCTGCAATTCGAGCCCGGCGAGTCGGCGGAGTCGCTCGGCCTTACGGGACTCGAGCGGTTCGACATCGAGGGCATCGCCTCCGGCCTCCAGCCCGGCAAGCGGCTCACCGTTCGCGCTCGCTCTGACGACGGCGGTGAGAAGCGCTTCACCGTCATCGCCCGTGTGGACACGCCGGTCGAGGTCGAGTACTACCGGCATGGCGGAATCCTGCCCTACGTCCTCCGGCAGCTCGTGAGCGAATAGGGACGCCTTCTGGCATCCTCCCGGGGCGCTGGTCTCGCCGCGCGGCCGCCCGTACAATGCGTGGCTGAGCCGGAATCGACGGGAGGTGTCGCTTGGTGACGCTGCAGGAGCTGCTGGAACGATTGCGTCGACTGGACCCCAGGATGCGGGTCGCGGCCGGCCTCGGTGGAGTCGCGCTGGTCGCGGTCGTCGCGCTCGGGATCGCGTTCGCGGCAGGCGCGTTCGGCTCGGGAGGCTCGGACGACGAACAGGTCGTCGGCGGGACTCCTTCCGCGACGGCGGGCCCTACGAACACCGCGACGAGCGTGCCTCCGACGGAGGAGGGCGTCTCGGGAGGCCACCTGACTCCGGAGCCGAGCTCGGGCCCGGCGTCTACGCTCACCGATGAGGACCTCCAGATGCGCGGGCCGGGCACCACCGTTTCGGGCACGTTCCGCGCAACGAGGCTCATCATCCCGAAGATCGGCGTCGACGCGCCCTTCACGGTGCGGACGGTGGGACCTGATGGCGTGATGGGGAACCCCAAGGGACCCACGGACGTCGTGTGGTACGACTTCTCGCCCAACTCCAACGCGCGGGGCGGCATCCCGGGCGTCGGCGGCAACTCGATCATCTCGGGCCACGTCGACTACGTAAACTACGGGCCCGCTGTCTTCTGGAACCTGCGCCAGTTGCAGCCCGGCGACGAAATCCAGATTGTGCTCGACGACGGTACCGTGCTCACGTACGTCGTCGAATGGAACCGCACGGCGGACGAGGACACCGCGAACTGGGGGGAGATCGTGCGCGCGACGCTGCAGGAGTCGCTGACTCTCATCACGTGCACGGGGACCTTCAATCCGGCTACCCGGACCTACAACCTGCGGCAGATCGTGTGGGCGGTGCGCGTGAGCTAACGCCGGCCGCGCGTCAGTCCGACGCAGCGGCCTGCGCGAGGACGCTCCGGGCCAGCGCGGCGAGCCCGGCGGGATCGCCGGGGCTCCGTTCGACCCCCGGCTGGACGAACACGTACGTCACCGACCGCACCGGCTTCCCGGTCGCGGCCTCGACGCCGAGCACGTAGAGTCCCGCCTGGAGCCGGTACGTCTCCAGGCGCCGTCCGACGGCGTCCGGCGGCACGCTGTCCGTCTTCCAGTCGACGATCTCGAGCCCTTCCGTTGTCTCGATGACGAGATCGACGAAACCCTCGAGCGTGACGCCGTCAACGTTCACCACGAACGGCGCCTCGCGCACCGCTCTCGCAGCCGACCGCGCCCGCTGCGCCGCCTCGGTGGCGAGCGCTCTCCGGACGAGGGCAGCGACCTCCTCCGCGCGGTCGGGGATGGCTTCGGCCACCGCCTGAGCGCGGGCGAACGCCACGATGGTGGCCTCGTCGGCGTCGAGGCCGGCGCTCTGGATGGCCGCGTGGACCGCCCGTCCCAGGCGGGTGCTTCCTTTGCCGCGCGCCCAGGGCTCGCCCTCGTCCGTCGGGTGCTCCTCGTCCGCGATGTCGGGGGCGAAGAGCCGCAGCCGCCCCAGCGCCGTCGCGCTGGTATACCGGCGCCGTGTGGCGGAGGCCACCAGCTCCCGCCGGCGAGTCCGAAAGCGCTCGGCGTCGGCGTCACCGGGCAGGTCGACCTGCAGGCCGGCGAACGGGTTCTGCGCGCGCGACACGGGCGCGGGAGGCGGCGCTTCCGGCGCATGGGATTGAGCGCCCGCAGCGATCAGCCGCCGCGCGAAGGAGTCGCTGTTACGCCTGTGATAGAGGGAGACGAGGAGATGGTCGCGCGCCCGCGTGGCGGCCACGTACAGCAGCCGGTCGCGTTCGGCTTCCTCGTGTTCCCGTTCAGCGTCCCGAAGGGCCGGGTCGCCGAGCTCGAAGCCAGGGGCAGAGGACTTCCCGACCTTCAGGTGGAGCCGCTCGCTGTCGCGGTCGGCCGCCAGTATCGCGGTGTCCCGTGACGGGCTGACGCCGAGGCCGGCCAGGATGACGATGGGGAACTCGAGCCCCTTCGCGCCGTGGATGGTGAGCACGCGCACGGCGTCTTCGTCGTCGTCGATGCCCGCGCCTTCGTGGTCGAGCATCTTCTCCCGGGTGGCGCGCCGCTCGAGCCACAGGATAAACGCGCGCAGGCTTTGCGGGCCGTCGGCCTCGAACGTCCGCGCCTGCTCCACCACGAAGCGCACGCGGCGGAAGCTGTTCCTGTCGCCCCGGTCCAGGATGCCGACCTCCGCGAGGCCGCGGTCTCGCGCGAATCGCTCGACGAGCGCGGCGAGTGACCCGTCGTGCCGCCGATGGTGGTAGTCGCGAAGGACGCGAAGGGCGTCGGCGACGGGCCCCGTACGCTGCTCGAGGTCGGGATTGAGGTAGTCGAAGCGCCCGCCCGCAGCCCTGAACCTCGCGATCTCGACGTCCGAGCAGGCGAACGCCGGACTTCTGAGGGCCGCGACGATCGCGACCTCGTCGGCCGGGTCGTCGATGGCCGTCAGGCAGTTGATGAGGTCGCGCACCTCCTGCGTCTGGTAGACCAGGCTGCCTCCTTCGACCCGGTACGGAATGCGGGCGCGCTGGAGCGCTCGCTCGAGCGCTCCTAGGGACGTGCGCGTGGGGATGAGGATGGCGATATCGCGGAACCGCGCGGGGCGGCAGGTCCCATCGCGATCGGCGACCTCCCAGGGCTCGGTGACGGCTTGCCAGCACCACGCTGCGACGGCTTCGGCTTCGATCCGCCGGATCTGGGCAGCGTTGTCGTCGACTTCGCCCCCGAACCAGGCGACGTCGGGGCCACGTAGGTCCACCTCCCGCGTGTGCGCGATGGCGTGGTACTTGGGCTGGACCCGCGGCCGCGCGCCGTCCCCGATGAGCGCCTCGAACACGGCGTTCACCCAGTCGACGATGGGACGGCGGCAGCGACGGTTCATCACCAGCCGGGGAAACAGGCCGCCATTAGATTGGAATTGCTCCCTCGTGCGGGCGTAGACGGCC
>DATLZC010000255.1:0-3897 GCA_035574215.1 Dehalococcoidia bacterium
GCTGACGTCGTCCGGCAGGACACCGAAGCGGGCCTGTTGCTTCATCGGCGCGTCCTGGAGTGGAAGCGGAACGTTCAGTCCTGAAGAGGTTCGAGGAATGAACGGCAACCCTCACGAGTTGGACGGAGTCATCCCGGAGCCCGAGCCCGCCGCTGAGGACACCCTCTTCGCGAGCATCGAAGACTCGGAGGTCGCCCTCGCCGAGCGCTACGCCACGCTCCCGCGGAGCAACGGCGGCCGCTCCGCCGTCGACGAACGGGAGGCCCTCGCCGACTTCGACGACCAGGAAGGCATCGACGACCCCGTTCGTATGTACCTCCGCGAGATCGGCCGCGTGATGCTCCTCTCGGCGGCCGACGAGAAGCGCCTCGCGCGCCAGATGGAAGAGGGCAAGTTCGTCGAAGCCGTCGAGCGTGAATTCCTCGAGGAGTTCGGCCGCCCCCCGACGGCGGGCGAGACCTACCTCGGCCTGTTCCGAAGCCTCCACAGCGCCCGGGAGCCCTTCCTCCACATCTGCTCCTACCTCGGCCTCTCTCCGACGCCTCTCGCGAACCTCATCGAAGACCAGAAGTTCCGCGACACCGTCGACGGTGAGCTCGACCAGGCCCTGGCCGACCATCTCGCGCAGACGCTGGGCTGGGAGCAGGAGCCCGCCGAAAAGGTGCTCGTGCACGTGTCCACCGTCACCCACGTCATGCAGCCCGACCACGTCCGGCGCATCGTCGAGCTGGTGGGCGGCGAGGACGCGCTCATGCCGCCGCAGTTCGAGCTCGCGTCCCGTCTCCAACCGCTGGAGGACGAATTCCGCGCGTTCTTCTCGCGCATCAAAGAGGACGGCTACCGCGCGGAGAAGCACCTGACCGAGGCCAACCTCCGCCTCGTCGTGGCCGTCGCCAAGAAGTACATCGGCCGGGGGATGTCGCTGCTCGACTTGATTCAGGAGGGCAACATCGGCCTCATCCGCGCCGTCGAGAAATTCGACTACCGCAAGGGGTACAAGTTCAGCACCTACGCCACCTGGTGGATCCGGCAGGCCATCACCCGCGCCATCGCCGACCAGGCGCGCACCATCCGAATCCCGGTGCACATGGTCGAGACCATCAACAAGCTCGTGCGAGTCAGCCGCCGCCTCATTCAGGAGTACGGCCGCGAGCCCACGAGCGAGGAGATCGGGATGGGGATGGAGCTGCCGGCGGAGAAGGTCCGCGAGATCATCAAGGTCTCCCAGGAGCCGGTGTCGCTGGAGACCCCCATCGGCGAAGAGGAGGACAGCCACCTCGCCGATTTCATCGAAGACTCCACGACGCTCGCCCCCGCCGACGCCGCGTCCCACCAGTTGCTCAAGGAGCAGGTGATGGACGTGCTCAGCAGCCTCTCGCACCGCGAGCGGCGCGTCCTGGAGCTCCGCTTCGGCCTCGAAGACGGCCGGAGCCGCACCCTCGAAGAAGTGGGCCGCGAGTTCCAGGTCACCCGCGAACGCATCCGGCAGATCGAGGCGAAGGCCCTGCGCAAACTGCGGCACCCCTCGCGCAGCAAGAAGCTTCGCGACTACCTCGACTGACCCCGCTCACAGTTTCACGGCCCGGAGCGCCACGAACGACGCGCCGGTCACGACGCCGTCGTGCGCGGGCTCGGGCTCGGGACGCTCCGTGGGCGGCCGTAGCAGCGTGGATGCGAACGCCTCGACACGAAACCGCGCGCCCCGCAGCATGGCGACCGTCTCGCGTACCGTGTACAGCGTCGCGACCCGGTAGAATGGATTCCCTTCTTCCTTCAGCGCGAGGTATCGCTGGCCCCAGGGGCTGTCCCTCGGGATCTCGCCGATGATCAGCGATCCGCCCGGCTTCAGTGCGTAGCGAATCTGCCGCAGCGCGGCCCTCGGGTCGCGGAGAAAGCAGATGGTGACGATGAGAAAGGCCGTGCCCACGCTGCCATCGCGCAGCGGCAGCGCTTCGGCCACGCCCTCCACGACGGGGACGCCGCGGGCCCCGGCGCGCTCGAGCATGGGCCGCGACGGGTCGATGCCGAGGTCCATGCACAGCGGCGCGGCGAACGCCCCCGTGCCGACGCCGATCTCCACCCACGGGCCCGGTGCGCCGCGCGCGACCCGGCGCACCGCCTCCAGCTCCGACGGAAACAGCGAACGCCCCGGTTCCTGCTCGAACCAGGCTTCGTACCGATCTACGAGCGTCTCGAACGGTTCCCAGGTCACTCCGCGCCACTCGCGGGCGCCGTATGCCTCTCCGGCGCGGCGGGCTGGCGGCGCTGGGACGTCGTCGTCATCTCAGTACCACCGGAAGAGCCACCACCGCTCGAACAGCGCCTTCTGCAGGCGGTACCAGCGGGCGGGCCCCCGCATGCGGACCTGCCGCGGCTGGCCGTAGAAGTTCCCGCTCGCGAGGCCGGCCCTGCCATCACCCGTCTCGAGGAAGCAGACGCCCTCTCCCGTGAACCTGTCGTCGGAGCGCTCGCCGCGGATCGCGGCGGCGATGGCGGCGGCGACCACCTCCGCCTCGCGGTGCGCGAACACGCCGGCCTTCGGGAGCAGCATACCGTCCGGAAGGGGAATCGCTGTCACGTCGCCGAGCGCGTACACCCCGGAGACCTTCGTCTCGAGCGACGCCGGGTCGACGGACGCCCATCCCGTTTCGCCGGCGAACGGCGACCCGGCGACCACTGCGGGCGGCCGGTGCGGCGGGACGGCGATGAGCAGATCGAACCGCTCGCGTTCGCCTCCGTCGAACACCAGCTCCCGGGCGGCGCGGTCCACCGACACCAACGTGCGCTTCGGATGGAACGCGATGCCTTTCGCCTGCAGCATGCTCGCCACGGCGCTGCCCACCGCGGGGCCCGCGACCGGCAGGGGCTGTCCCTCCGGCGTGGACAGCGAGAGCTCGACACGATTGCGGATGCCGCGCCTCCGGAAGAGGCCGTCCAATTGCATCGCCCCTTCATACGGAGCGGCGGGACATTTGTACGGCAGGGACGACACCACGAGCGCCACCTTCCCACCCGTGAAGTCGTCCAGCGCCTCGTGCAGCCGCGCCGCGCCGTCGACCTCGTAGTAGGTGAACGCCTCCCCGGCGAGCCCGGGGACCGCGTCCATGGCGAGCTCAGCCCCCAGCGCCACCACCAGATAGTCGTACGCGTACTCCCGGTCTCCCACCGCCACGCGGCGTGCCGCCACGTCGATCGCGTCGACGTTGCCCTCGACGAATTCGATGCCCTTGCGTCGCAGGTTGCGCAGATCGCGGGTAATGGCCGCGGGCTTCCGTTCGCCGGTCATGACCCACGTGTACGACGGCGGGAAGGACTGCTCGGGACGCCGGTCGATGAGGACGACACGATGGTCCTGCGAAAGGCGGGACCGCAGGCGGCGCGCGGCCACGACGCCGCCGACGCCGCCGCCGAGCACGATGACGGTCTTGGATTCGGCCATGGCTTCCCCCGTGTGAACGCGGCCACTCGATGACGGCCCGCAGGCATCGGCGTGGAGCGGTCGCCGTCCCGTCGAGACGGAGTGCAGGATACGCCCGTCTCGTCATGGCATGCGCCGTCGCGTGTGGGCCCGCGTCGCGCCCCAGGTCAGGTTAAGGGATCGACGGCGCCGAACGGCATCCCGGTGCGGCTCTTCGCCTCGGCCGTTCGGCCTTGACGCGCCCGAGCCGTCCGCGTAGCTTGTGCTCAGAGATGCCGATCTACGAGTACTACTGCCGCCGCTGCGACACGAAGTTCGAGCAGCTCCGCCCCATGTCGCGGTCGGATGAGCCGGCGACCTGTCCGGCGGGACACGAGGGCGCCGGCCGCGTGCTGTCGCTCTTCGCGTCGATGACCCGGGGAGAGGACGGCAGCCTGCAGGCGGTGAGCGGAACCGGCGGCTGCGCCGGCTGCGCCGCG
>DATLZC010000256.1:0-3175 GCA_035574215.1 Dehalococcoidia bacterium
AGCAGCGCCGCGCAGACGTGGGAGCCGATGAACCCCGCGCCGCCGGTGACGAGCACCCGCAACGGCCTATTCCTCGAAGCGCTTGAAGACGAGGCAGGCGTTCTGCCCGCCGAAGCCGAAGCTGTTCTTCAGCACCACCCGGACGTCCGCCTTCCGCGCGACGTTCGGCACGTAGTCGAGGTCGCACTCGGGGTCGGGCACCTCCTGGTTGATCGTCGGGTGGATGATGCCCGTCTGGATGGTCTTGATGCAGGCCAGTGACTCGATCGCGCCCGAGGCCCCGAGCGTGTGGCCCACCATCGACTTCGTGGAGCTGATCGGGATGCGGTACGCGTACTCCCCGAACGCCCGCTTGATGGCGATCGTCTCCGACAGGTCGTTCAGCGGCGTGGAGGTGCCGTGCGCGTTGATGTAGTCGACCTCCTCGGGCCGAACGCCCGCGTCTTCGAGGGCGAACAGCATGCACCGCGCGGCGCCCTCGCCGTCGGCGCACGGCGCGACGACGTGGTAGGCGTCCGACGTCGCGGCGTAGCCGACGAACTCGGCGAGAATCGGCGCGCCCCGGCGCCGGGCGTGTTCGAGCTCCTCGATCACCAGAATCGCCGCGCCCTCGCCGGAGACGAAGCCGTCCCGCTCCTTGTCGAAGGGGCGGCTCGCCTTCTCAGGCTCGTCGTTGCGGGTCGAGAGCGCCTTCATGATCGAGAAGGCGGCGAGGCCCAGCTCGCACAGCCCCGACTCGGTGCCGCCGGTGATCATGACGTCCGCTTTCCCGCGGCGGATCACCTCCAGCGCCTCGCCCATCGCCTGGGTCGAAGCGGCGCAGGCCGTCGTGACGGTGCTGTTGTAGCCCTTGGCCTGGAGGCGCATCGCGATGTTCGCGGCGGCCATGTTCGGGAGCATCTTCACCATATAGAAGGGGTCGATGCGATTGCCCCCCTTGGTCATGATGGTCCGCACGGCCTCGTCGGTGTTCGGGTAGCCTCCGTTGCCGTTGCCGATGAGCACCCCGACGCGCGCGGGGTCTTCCTTCGACATGTCGAGGCCGGCCTCCGCGACCGCCTCTTGCATCGCCGCGATGGCGAGCTGCGTGAAGCGGGCCATCCGGCGCGCCTCTTTGTGTTCGATGTACGACGCCGGATCGAAGCCACGGACCTCGGCGGCGATCTTCACCGGGTAGTTGGTGGCGTCCACGGCGGTCAGCGGACCCACGCCCGACCGGCCCTGGACGCACGCCTCCCAGAACTCGCGGACGTTGAGCCCGAGGGGCGTGATCGCGCCCATGCCGGTGACGACGACCCGTCTGCGGTGATTCGTGGTCATGGCTGCTCCACCCCGGCGGATTGCAGGCGCATCATATCCGATTCGATCCCCAGGAGGCACTCCCGCACCGCCGCCGCGAAGGCGATGGAGCCCATCGCGCAGATGGCGCCACCCTCCGCCAGCGACCGCACCCGCTCGATCGCGGCGTCGACCGACGGCGCGATCTCCGCCACGACGTCGCGCGCCGCGAACGCCTGCGCCACCTCGGGGGCCGGCATCGCCCGGGGATGCGCCCACGAGGAGCAGACGACGTGCCCCGCCAGCGACTCGACCTCACGGGCGATGCCCTCGACGTCTTTGCCGGCGAGCGTGCCCACCACGAAGGTCACGGCGCTCAGGCCGAACTCCTCGCGCAGCGCTTCGGCGAGGCGGCGCGCCGAGTCGGCGTTGTGCGCGCCGTCCACCAGGAACAGCGGCCGCGACTGGAGCCGCTCGAGCCGTCCTGGCCACCGCACGGACGCCAGGCCTGCCCGCACATGTTCGGGCTCGATGGGGACGCCCCGGCGTGCGAGCGCCTCGACGGCGAGCACGGCGGTGGCGGCGTTCTCCACCTGGTGCCGCCCCGCGAGCGGAAGGCTCAACCGGTACGTGGCGGCGGGAGTGCGCAGCGTGAACCGCTGCCCGTCGGGCCCGCGTTCGTCCAACCGCAGCGCGCACGCCCGCGCGACCTCGACAAGCTCGGCGCCGACCTCGGCCGCCCGCGCGCGAATGACGTCGGCGGCCGACTCCCGCTGCAGCCCCATGACGACGGTGGCGCCCCGCTTGATGATGGCGGCCTTCTCGCGCGCGATCTGCGCGACCGTGTCGCCGAGGATCGCCGTGTGCTCGAGACTCACCGGCGTGATGACGCACACCTCGGGCGCGTCGAAGACGTTCGTGGCGTCGAGCCGACCGCCGAGGCCGACCTCGACCACCTGCGCCATCGCGCCGGCGTCGCGGAACGCCACGAACGCCGCCGCCGTGATGAGGTCGAACGTGACGAGCTCGCGATCGGGAAATCGGCGCCGGACCGCCTCGACCGCTGCCGGAAGACGCTCGACGGCGGCGGCGAACGCCTCCGGAGAGACGGGCGCGCCGTCGACCATCACGCGCTCGACGAAGCGGTGGAGGTGCGGGCTCGTGGTGAGGCCCGTGCGCAGGCCCGCGGCCGCGAGGATGGAGGCGATCATGGCGGCGACGCTCCCCTTCCCCTTGGAGCCTGCAACGTGTACGGTGATGCGGCCCGTGTGGGGGTCGCCCAGCTCCCGGAGCAATGCGCGGACGGGCTCGACGTCAGGGCGCTCGGAGAAGCGCCCTGTGCGTTCGAAATCGGCGAACGACAGGAGATAGCGCAGGGCGTCGTCGTAGGTCATCGCGGCGCACATGATAGCGCGGGGCCAGGCGTCGCCGTCGCTTGACCCGCCGCAGGCCCGGCCGTACGATCGGCGCGCTCCGGGACCTGCCGGAAACGGTAGCGCGCGAGCGCTTCCGTTTCGTTTCTTCCGCGGGCGTTTCGGGAGCCGGCGCCGCGCAGGTCCTGCGGGGCCGGCGGGAAGCAGGTCACATCGTCAGGAGGATCTGTCATGTCCCTTACCATCAGCGTCATCAAGGCCGATGTGGGCGGGTTCGTCGGCCACTCCGCGATGCATCCCGACGTCGAGAACGCCGCCCGCGAGGTGCTGGAGCGCGCCCGTCAGCAGGGCGTGCTCACCGACTACCACGTCAACCACTGCGGCGACGACGTCTTCCTCATCATGACGCACGAGCGCGGCGAGCTCGACGAGCAGGTTCACCGCACGGCCTGGGACGCCTTCGTGGCGGGCACCGACGTCGCCAAGAAGCTGCATCTCTACGGCGCCGGACAGGACCTCCTATC
>DATLZC010000257.1:0-5764 GCA_035574215.1 Dehalococcoidia bacterium
CAACGAAGGCACCATCGAGCACGAGCTCGTCATCATCAAGACCGACCTCGCGCCCGACGCGCTGCCCACGAACGACGACGGCACGGTGAACGAGGACGCCGAGGGGATCGAGGTCATCGACGAGATCGAGGAGTTCGAGCCGGGCGGGAGCGAGTCGCTCACCGTGACGCTGGAGCCGGGGAAGTACGTGCTCATCTGCAACATCGGTCCGTCCACCGAGGAGGAGGCCGGACACATGGAGCACGAGGCCCACTACAAGGAGGGCATGCACGCCGCCTTCACAGTGGAGTAGCAGCCTCGGGGCCATGCTGAGGCCGAACGCGGGGCACGAGAGTCATGCTGAGGCCGAGCGCAGCGAGGCCGAAGCATCTCCTCCCCCCACCGTACCACGACGCCCATCGACCGCGGCCCTTCGTGGACGCACGGAAGGCGCCCGCCGAAGGGAGGAGACCTTCGCGTAGGGGAGAAAAGATGCTTCGTTCGACCCCCACTGATGAAGGGCAGGCTTCAGCCTGCCCGTCTTGGGCCCATGGTCTGCCGGCCACGCTGAAGCGTGGCCTTCATCCAGGGGAGAAGGGTACCCCCATCGTTCGGTCCCGCCCCCGTCCTCACCGACCTCTTACCGATGAAGGGCAGGCTTCAGCCTGCCCGGCGTGCCGCAGGCCGACACACCTTCGTCGCCCACGTACGCCGGCACCCCACCTCAGGTCCCTTCGGGCCATGGCCCGCCGGCCACGCTGAAGCGTGGCGTCCCCACTGATGAAGGGCAGGCTTCAGCCTGCCCGGCGGAACCCGTGGGACATCGGCCACGCTGAAGCGTGGCCTTCATCGATGGGGGGAATGGCGGGCCGAGGTACGGAGCGCGACGCGGGCGCGGATGGGGGGAAGGGCGGGCGGAAGGGCGGGCGGGCCCCACCTGGGGCGGCGCGGTGTGCGTCGCTCCCACGGCCGGCGTTGCGCGTAGGCAGCCGCGCCACAAAGGGGGCCGTTTGGCTCATGCGCATCCGGCGGCGCCGGCGCTATCGTGCGCGGCACAGGAGGTCCGCATGTCGCCGGCCGCGACGCGCATCGCGACCTTCGTGATCGACCGGGAACGCTGCATGGGGTGCGGCGCCTGCCTCGACGTGTGCTTCCCCGGCGCCATCCGCGTCTCCGGCGGCGTCTTCACGGTCGACCCCGCGCGGTGCGACGGCTGCGGCCTCTGCGCGCGCTACTGCCCGCTCCGCGCGGTCGCGCCCGCAGCCTCTCGCTAGCCCTTCAGTCCATCGGCGTTCCACCGTTCACGTTCAGCGTCTGCCCTGTGATCCAGGAGGCTTCGTCGCTCGCGAAGAACGCCACGGCCGCGGCGATGTCGGATCCTCGTCCCTGCCGTCCCAGCGGAATCGTCCGCAGCGCCCCCTGCTTCATCGCGTCGAACGCGACGCCGTAGCGTCCGGCCATCCGGGCGAACGTGCCGTCCATCATGTCCGTGTCCACCGACCCTGGCGCGACGCAGTTCACCGTGATCTGATAGGCCGCGGTCTCCTGCGCCAGCATCTGGGTGAGCCCGATGACCCCGAACTTGGTCGCGCAGTAGGCCCCGTAGAACGGGATGCCCTGGCGCCCCGCCGTCGAGGAGATGTTGACGATGCGTCCGCCCCGGCCGGCCTCGATCATCGCGGGGATGACGGCGGCGCACATCTGGTACACGCCGTTCAGGTTCACGTCGACCACCCGGTACCATTCGGCCTGGTCGATCTCCCAGAGCGGCCGGTCCCCGCAGAAGGCCGCGCCGGCGTTGTTGACGAGGATGTCGACCCGCCCGAAGCGCCCCAGCGCCGCCGCAACGGCGTTCCGCGCGTCCTCCCGTTTCGTGACGTCGCAGTCCAGCGCCAGCGCGCGCTGTCCGAGCGCCTCGATCTCTTCGGCGACCGACGCGACGCCTTTCCAGCCTTGCGCCCGTTCGTGCTCGGGGAAGGTCGCGGGGTCCCGCGGGGCCCCCGTGACCACGACGTCGGCGCCGTCCTCGGCCAGCCGCAGGGCGATGGCGCGGCCGATGCCCCGCATGCGGCCCGCGCCTGTGACGATGGCGACCTTCCCTTCGAGACCCGCCATGACGCGCTCCTCTCCAGTTCCATACCCGTGCCTGGAGCGCAGTATAGGGGCGGATGCGGCAGGCGCTACGGGGTCGCCTGTGCTTCGGGGTCGTCGCCGGTGGCGGCGCTCATAGGGGGAGGGGTGTGGAACGGCCCGCGGTAGCGGCCGTCGTCGGGCTCGACGTGGATGGTGACGATCGCGCCCGGCAGCTCCTCGCGGATGTCGTGCTCGACGCGCTCGCAGAGGTCGTGAGCCTCGCTCACGGGCATCGCCGGGTCCACCAGCATGTGCATATCGACGTAGCGCTGGCGGCCCGACTTCCGGGTGCGCAGCCGATGGTAGCCGCGGACGGGTCCCCGGTGCGCCGCCAGCACGCGCTCGACGCGGCGCAGCTCGTCGGACGGCAGCGCGACGTCCATCACCTCTGGGAGCGCGCTGCGGAAGACGGCGACGCCCGACCACGCGAGGTACGTCCCGAGCCCGAGGGCCACCAGGGGGTCGAACACCCAGATGTCGGTGAGGCCGACCAGCGCGAGCGCCAGCAGGATCGAAGCCGCCTGCGCGATGTTGGTCATGATGTGGCGGCTGTCGGCGTGGAGGGCGACGGAGCCGGTCCGCCGGGCCGCCGAGAGCACGTAGGCGAGCACTCCAGCGTTCACTCCAGCCGTCAGCAGCATCGTCCCGAAGGCGGGGCCGAGATCGATGGTGACCTCGCCCGTCACGAGGCGGTCGATCGCGCGCCAGTAGACCAGCGCCGCGCCGCCGGCGATCAGCATGCCCTGCGCGCCCGCGGCGAGGCTCTCGGCCTTCCCGTGCCCGTAGGGATGCTCTTCGTCGGGCGGATTGGCGGCCCAGCGGATCGTCGCGAAGGCGAGCGCCGACGCCGCCGCGTCCTGCGCGCTGTCGATGCCGTCCGAGAGCACGGCGACCGACCCCGTGACGACGCCAGCCGCGAGCTTGAGGAACATCAGGAAGATGTTCGCCCCGAACGAGAGCAGCGCGGCCCGGGACGCCAGGTCGGCCGCGATCCGAACCAGCCTGCTCGAAAGGGTCGCCGCCATACGCCCCGATTCTACCGCCGGTCCGGGCGCACCCGTAGAGCCAGGCTTACCCCTCGGGGACGGCTTCGACGGCGGACGGGGGTTCGGCCGGCGCGGGCACGCGCGCCATCTTCCGGCCCAGAATCGCGAACGCGGCGAGCCCCACGATGACGCCGAACCACAGCGTGCCGAAGCGGATCACCAGCGTCGCCACGGCCGCCGCGCTCGCCGAAAGGTGGAGGAGGCTCTGCGAGAGGCCGGTGATGCCTCCCTCTGCGACGCCCAGCCCGCCGGGCGTGAACAGAATCGCCGCCGCCAGCGTCGCGATGGGCAGGATGAACGCCGACTTCAGCAGCAGGTCGAGAGAGGGGTCGAGTCCCACCCCGAGGAACGTCACGAACATGGCGGCGACCTCGAAGAACCACGAGGCGATGCTCAGCCCCGTCATGAGGAGGACGCTCCACGGGGAGAGCAAGGTGTACGACGACTCGTAGAACTCCTGGAAGTGGGGCACGAATCGCTTGACGACCGGGATTCGCTCTCCCAGCGCCATGAGCCACGCCGCGAACCCGCGGTGACGCGCCGCGAACACCAGGGCCACCGACCCCACGGCGACCACGACCACCACGGGCCACAGGTTTCGGAACATCACGACGCCGATGGAGGCCAGAATCAGCAGCGCAATGGAGTCGGTGAGCCGCTCGGCGATGAGGATGGGGGCGCTGCGGGCGGCGGGCGTGCCGTGCACCTCGCGGAGCAGGTAGCTCTTCAGCCATTCGCCGACCTTGCCCGGCGTCACCACCATGCCCAGGCCCGAGTAGTAGATGAGCAGGCTGTTCCACTTCGACAGGCCCCGGACGCCGATCTGGGCGAGATAGAACTCCCACTTGATGAACCGCAGGACGTAGTTGAAGGACGTCAGCGCCAGGATGAGGGGCAACAGCTCCCAGCGGAACTCCTCGAAGCTCGCGGCCAGGTCCTTGAAGTCGGCGTAGAACGACAGGCCGACGTACACCAGCACGCCGAGCAGGAGCGAGAGGAGGAGCTTGCCGCGCAGGCCCTCGAGGTTCACGGGAGGACGCCGTCCCCGGGTGTCATCGTCCGCTCAACAGTAGCACGCCCCGGGGGTCAGGCACATCGGGGTTCTCGCGCGTACCGCTCCGGCGCCGGGAGCGCGCACGTAGACAGGACCGGCATCGGGGCCGCGCGCTAATAGCTGTCGAACAGGCGGCCCCACTCGTTCTGCTTCGCGCGCTTCACGTGGCCGCGGCCGTGCAGGTTCCACCAGATGCCGTTGTAGTAGAGGTTCGACGCGAAATACGCCCACGGCACGATGGGCGTGCGGAGCAGCAGCCCCTCGAACGGGTGGAGCGGACCCCAGTAGATCAGCTTCTGTCCCCAGCTCGCGAACGTGTCCTCGTCGCCGCGGAACCCGAAGTTGATCCCTTCGATGTCCATCCCCACGACCTCGATGTCCCGCGGGTCGCCGCAGCCCAGGCCGCGCTCGTGGGCCAGGCGGATGAACTTGAGTTGGAGCGGGTCGAACCCCATGAGCTTCGCCGCGATGGCGTCGATGGCCACCATGTCCGACGACGCCAGCATCAGGTTCTTCACGTGGGGCCGCATCGCGCGGGGCCCGGGGCCGTCGCCGGCGATGGTGCCGTCCATGACGGCGAAGAGGCCGGGATGAATCTCCTTCTGGATGGCGAGCAGGTCCACGAGGGTCTCGTGGATGCGCGAGTGCGTCCAGTGGCGCTTCAGGTGCAGGAGCCCGCCGAAGGCGTTCTTCATTGCGCCCGTCATCGTGGTGAAGACGTGCGTCTTCAGCGTCGGCAGGTGGATGACGTTTTTCCCGAAGAACGCCTGCGGCACCTCGATGCCGTCGGGGAAGATCTTGTCCAGCACCAGCATCTCGGCCTTCGGGGCGTACCGCACCCAGGGCACCCCCTTGTCGGTCACGTGGAGGCTCTGGAGGCCGTATTTGTCGAGCACGACTTTGTGCTTGTTGTTGACCTCGCCCACGTGAGAGTCGACGACCACGGTGCCGTTCTGGATGGGGAGCAGGTCGGCGTACCCGTCCTCCCGAAGGGTGCGGATGACGCCTTCGAGCTGCCACGGCGTGGTCGAGCATGCCGGGAAGTACTTCTGCCACGAGATGTTGATCTTCAGGATGGTGGGCGCGTCCTTCGGCAGCGCCTCGCGGTACCCAGCCATGCGCATCAGCCGGCCGATGTCCTCGAGCACGGTGTTGGCGCTGGTGTAGAGGACGGCGACCTTCGCGTGGGTCACGCGCGAAGGCGCCGATTCCGTGACGGCGTGTTCGCGTTCGATCGTCAAGAGCGACCTCCGAGACCGGCGTACGCGGAGCCGCGCGGCTCCGTCATCGTCATCATCGGCGCGGGTGTGCGCCGTGGATAGATGGTACCACGCCGAACGCAGGCCATGCCCGCGGCCGCGGCCTCCTTTCCTACGCGCGGGCGCCCGCGAGCTCTCGCTTGCCCTTCGCGGGCGCGCCGACAGCGTCGCCGTGCCACAGGCGCATGTGGTTCGCCTGCGTCTCCGTGTAGGCGCCTTCGGGGTAGTACCGGTCGTAGAAGTCCAGGTCCAGGTGGTGCGCCTGCACCCAGTAGCTGCACAGCTCCATGGCG
>DATLZC010000258.1:0-6217 GCA_035574215.1 Dehalococcoidia bacterium
GTGAGGCCGCTGGATAGCGTCATGCTGGAGGGTGGGTCATGCGGTCATTTCGGGAGGCTCCCCTGGAGCCACGTCACCGGCGACCTGCAACCGGTTCACCACATCGTACACTCCCGCATGCCACCGCAACAGGTCTTCCGCCACGGAGCGCTGCCCCTCGGTCCGCACGGCGCCCTCGACCGTCGCCACGCGCCCTTCGATCCGCACGCGGACGCTCCCCGGCGGAAGGCCGAGAATGCGGATGATACTGTCGCCCAGTTGCTGCGCCAGCAACGTAGGCGAGGCCGCCACCTGGAGCCTGACGACGACGTCGCGAACGCCGGGCACGCCCCAGAGCGCGTTGGAGAGGCGGCAGAGGCAGTCCATGGACGGCACCAGGCCGTCCACCTCGACGACGCCACCGCGGACGGAGACAGCCACGTCCTCGGCGCCGGCGCCCAGGCAGTCGCAGACCGCCTGACGGGCGAGCGCGAGGATGCGCTCGTCGGACTCGCCGGCGCCCGGGATGACCCGCACCAGGTTGAGGACGTTGTGCCAGGGCAGAGCTTCCTGGACAGCCTTTCCGGCGCGACGCTTCGCCTCGTACGTGCTGGCACGCCCGCGAATCTCGACGTCCTCTTCGCGCACGACGATCTCTGGCGTCTCGACGCCGATGGCGCGCAGCTCGTCGAGCAGCGCCTGCTCGATGTCGGCGGCGTTCGCCGTCACGTCCTGCTCCCGCCTAGGCCACGGCGAGCGCGTCGGGCTCGTCGTCGCCGGCTGCGCCGGCCAGCCCGGCCACCAGCTCTCCGATCTCGGCTCCGGGGTACACCCTGGTCCGATCGTGTTCGTCGAGAATCCGTTCATAGAGCGCCACGTACCGGTCGGCCATAATCTGCGGGCTGAACCGCGCCTCGACATGGGCGCGACACCGCGCCGGGTCGATGCGGTCGACCAGCTTGACCGCGTCCGCCATGGCGTCCGGGTCCTCCGGCACGAGATAGCCCGTCTCGCCGTGCACCACGATCTCAGGCGCGGCGCCGCGGGCGTAGGCGATGACGGGCGTGCCGCACGCCATCGCCTCGGGCATCACGAGGCCGAACGGTTCCTCCCACCGGATGGGCATGAGCAGACACATCGCGCGGCGATACAGATCGCGCTTCATTTTGGCGTCGGCCTCGCCGACGTAGACGATCTGCTTGCCGTCGATGAGCGGCTCGACGACTTCGCGGTGGAAGGCCACGTCCGCGCGGTCCACCTTGCCCGCGAGGATGAGCTTCAGTCCCAGCTTCTTCGCCACGCGGATGGCGTCCTGCGGGCCCTTCTCCGGAGCGATGCGGCTCAGGAAGAGCAGCCACTCCTCCTTGTGCGCTTGATACGGGAACGAGGCGACGTCGATGGCGTTGTGCACGACGCCGGCGAACCTTCCGCCGACGCCCGGTGGGATGGTGGCGATCTGGGCGCGGCTGATCGTGTTGTACCAGCCCGCGTAGCGGTCCCACACGAATTTCGTGTCCGGCGTGATCAGGCAGTGCGTCGTGGTGAGCATCGGGCGGTCCACGAGGTGGCTCATCGCCATCGCGAGCTCGCCCGCGTGGTTATGGATGATGTCGAAGCGCTTGCCCTCACGAAGGGCCAGCGCGATGTGCATCCACTCGTACGGCTGCGGGAATTCGAGGTCGATGGCGGTGCGCAGGCTGCGGTGGTAGACGGAGAGCAGCTCCGCGCTCGTCCTGGAGTCGCCGGACGCGCACAGCGTAACCTCGTATCCCCGGCGCACGAGCTCTTCGGTGAGCACGGAGACGACCGCCTCGGTGCCGCCGTAGGCGGGTGGCGGGACCGTTTCCCACAATGGCGCGAGTTGCAAGATCCGCATCGCCCGAACGCCTCCTCTGCGAACCGGCCGATCGCAATATGCGGTTGTACGTGTCAACGAACGCTGCTGGATTCCCGAGGTGAATCCGGGATCCTTCGGTCCTACCGTTCTTTTCGTAAGACTCGCGTCCCGGCGAAGCCGACCGTGGGCACGGGCGGGACGCATCGGGAAGGAAACGACCAGCGTCTAAATACCATAAGGCGAGCCGTCGCCGCAAGTGAGGTTTGGATGGGCATCCGCGCGCATGGGGGTCGCACGCAGGCGAGACCGCAGCAAGCCGCGTCAGAACGCGGCAGAGCGCATCAGTCCTCAGCCGGCGGACGAGGCCCGGGTTTCCGAGGGGCGAAAGTCCTCGATGCGCAACTCGAGGCCCGCGTCGCCGTTCCGCCCCGAGGTCGAGAAGCAGAAGACGGCGTCGATCCGGTCTCCGACGGCGGGCGCGCGCTCCGCCTGCCGGAAGGCGATGGCCGGCCAGACGACCGTTCCCGATCGCAGGCGCAGGCGAAGGTGGGCGCCGTCCGCGCCGACGGCGCGCTGGTCGACCACTTCGAGGCCGCGGGCCAGGAACGTGGGCTCGGGGTTGCCGGCGCCGAAGGGGCCGAGCAGCCGCAGCCACCGGATCTCCTCGCCCGTCACGGCCTGTAGCGACACGGCCGCGTCGATGTCGATGACGGGCGCGAGGGTCACGCCCGCGAGCTCGCGCTCGGCGATGGCCTCGAGGCGCTCGCGGATCTGGTCGAGTCGGTCGTTTTCCGCGGTAAAGCCCGCCGCCTGATGGTGGCCCCCGAATCGCAGGAACAGCTCGGGCATCTCGCGGAGCGCGCCCGTGATATCGAACTCGGGGATGCTGCGGCAGGACGCCCGGCTGGTGGAGGGCCCGTGCTCGTACACGACGGCGGGGCGGTACCAGCGCTCGGCGATCCGGGCGGCGACGAGACCCACGATGCCCGACGAGAAGGCGGAGTCGCCCAGCATCACCAGCGGACGGTCACCCTGGCGTTCGATCGCGGCGCCCGCGCGGGCGATGGCGTCGTTGGTGGCGCGCTGGCGGTCTGCGTTGAGCCGGTCGAGCTCGGCGGCGAGCGATCGCGCGTGGCGTTCGTCGGCGGTCGTCAGGAGCTCCAGCGCGAGGCGCGCGTGGGCCATCCGCCCGGCGGCGTTCAGGCGCGGGCCGAGGGCAAAGGCGATGTGGTCCGTGGTGACGCCCGCTGGGTCGACGCCTGCCGTCTCCATGAGGGCGCGGAGCCCGGGCCGCTGCGCCCGCGCGAGGGCCTTGAGTCCGCGGCGGACCAGATCGCGGTTCGCGCCGGTGAGGGGGGCGACGTCGCAGACGGTGCCGAGGGCGACGAGGTCGACATAACGTTCCTCATCGAACGCGCGGCCCGAGGCGTCGTACAGGGCGGCCATGAGTTGCAGGGCGAGGCCGCAGGACGCCAGGTCGGCCATGCCGTCGACGTCGGCGCCGGGCAGCTTCGGATTGACGAGCGCCAGCGCCGCCGGGAGGTCCGGCGGCGCGCTGTGGTGGTCGAGAACGATGACGTCCATCCCGCGGGAGCGGGCGAAGGCGATCTCCTCTATCGAGCTGGTGCCGCAGTCGGCCGTGAGCAGCAATGTGGCGCCCCGGCGTCGCAAGCCCTCGATGGCCTGCACGTTGAGGCCGTAGCCTTCGGCGAACCGGTCGGGAACGTAGGGGACGGGGCGCGCGCCCAGCGCGCTCAACCCCTCGGTCAGGATGGCGCACGCCGTCGTACCGTCGACGTCGAAGTCGCCGTAGACGGCGACGACCTCGCCTTCGCGGCAGGCGCGCCGCAGCCGCTCGACTGCGGGTTCCATGTCCGGGAGCTGGAACGGATTCGGGCGGGCCGCGCCGCCGTAGAGGAAGGCTTCGGCGTCCCGGGGCGTGCGGCAGCCGCGGAGCGCGAGGAGACGCTGGATGAGCGGCGGGAACGGACCTTCTGGGAGGACGGGGGGACGGGGACGGCCACGCCAGCGCCGGCGAGGGTAGCCCGAGAAGCGCGGGGTGCGGGCTCCGCCGTTGACCTCCATGTCGGGCCGAGTATACGCGACGAACGCCCGTTCGGGAAGGGGGTGATCGCGCTCCGGAGGGCGTCCCTAGGCTTCGTACTTGCGGAAAATGACGGCGGCGTTGTGGCCCCCTAGGCCCACGTTGTTGCACAGGGCGGCGCGCACCGTGGTGTGCCGGGCGACGTTGGGCACGTAGTCGAGATCGCAGTCGGGGTCCGGGGTCTCATAGTTGATGGTCGGCGGGATGATGTCGTGGTACACCGCCAGGACGCACGCGACGCTCTCGATGGCTCCGGCCGCGCCCATGAGATGGCCCGTCATCGACTTCGTGGACGAGACGGCCAGCTTTCGGGCGTGGTCTCCGAAGGCGAGCTTGATGGCCAGCGTTTCGACGCGGTCGTTCAGCGGCGTGCCCGTGCCGTGGGCATTGATGTAGTCGACCTCTGCAGGGTCGACGCCGCCCTTGCGGAGCGCCAGCTTCATCGCATAGGCGGCCGGCTCGCCCGATTCGTGCGCCGCGACCATATCGTGCGCGTCGGCGCTCGTCCCGTAGCCGCACACCTCGGCGTAGATGCGGGCGCCTCGCCGGAGCGCATGGTCGAGGCTCTCCAACACCAGCGCGCCAGCGCCTTCGCCGACGACGAAGCCGGTGCGATTGAGGTCGAACGGACGGCACGCACGCTCGGGCCGTTCGGGGTCGTTGGCCAGCGCGCGCAGGGCGTGGAAGCCCGCGTGGATGACCGGGAGGATGGGGGCGTCGGTGGCCCCTGCGATGACGACCTCGCAGTCGCCCCGGCGGATGGTCTCCCACGCCTCGCCAACGCTGCCCGTGCCGCTCGCGCAGGCGGAGGCGACGCAAAAGTTCGGCCCGCTCGCGCCCAGGGCGATGGCGATGTGACCGGACGCGGCGTCGGGCAGCATGTGGGCGATGAGGAAGGGGGAGACGCGGCGCCAGCCCTTTTCGGCGAACGCCTCCTGATTCACGAGCAGCGTCTCGTATCCGCCGCCGGCCGACCCGAAGATGACGCCCACGTCGTAGCGGTTCGTGTCGTCGATGACGAGCCCGGCGTCGGCGACCGCCTGCGTCGCGGCGACGACGGCGAACTGCGCGTTCCGGTCCATGCGGCGCAGCTCTTTGCTCGGGATGACCTCCTCGGGATGAAAGTCGCGCGCCTCGCCGGCGATCTGCACCTCGAACGCCGAAGGGTCGAACAGGGTGATGCGCCCGATGCCGGAGCGGCCGTTGACGAGGCCGTCCCAGAAGTCGCGGACCGTGCTTCCGAGCGGGGTGACGGCGCCGAGTCCGGTAACGACCACGCGCCGTCCGAAGGGCGGGGCGTAGGTCAATGCGCGGCCTCCGCGCGGGCGGGCGCATCCAGCGGCAACGCCAGCGCCGCGAGGGCTTCCGCGTCGGCTTCTTCGGCGGACAGGACGTTGGCGCGCTCGGAAATGCGCCGCGAGATTTTGGAGAGGGCCTGGCCGGGCCCGACCTCGATGAAATCGGACACGCCGCGGCTCATCATCTCGAGCATGCAGCGAGCCCAGTGCACGGCGTTGCAGATCTGGTCGCCCAGCTCCTGCTTGACGTCTTCCGCCGTCGTCAACAGCCGGCCCGAGATGTTCGAAACGATAGGCTCCGAGGGATCGCGGAACTGGATTTCCTCCATCTTGCGCGCCAGCAGGTCGGCGGCGTCCTTCATGGCGGGGATGTGGCCGGGCACGCTGATGGGAAGCCGGATGATCTTTGCCCCCCGCTGCCTCGCCTGCTCGAGCACCCGCTGTAGCTTGGTCATCTCGCCTGCCACGACCGTGTGACCCGGCGAGTTGATGACGGCGACGCCCACGTCGCCCTCGGGGGACTCGCGCTCGCAGATCTCCGTCACGACCTGCTCGTGGAGGCCGAGCACGGTCGCGAGGCCGCCCGGGCGAGACTTCGCCCACTCGGCCATAATCCTGCCGCGCTCGAGCACGAGCTTGAGGGCGTCGGAGAAGCTCAGGGAGTCGGCGGCCACCGCCGCGCTGAACTGCCCCAGGCTGTGGCCGGCGACGAGCCGCGGCCGCAGCCGCCGGCCCATCTGAGCGGCGCGCTCGCGCAGGTACGCGAGGTACGCCATGCTCGTGGTGAGGATCGCGGGCTGCGTGTTCTCGGTGGCCTCGAGTTCCTCCTCGGTGCCCTCGAAGCACACGCGGGAGATGCGGAACCCGAGGATCTCGTCCGCGCGGTTGAAGATGTCGCGCGCGGCCTGGGAGAGCTCCGCGATGCGCTTCCCCATGCCGCGGTGCTGCGAACCCTGACCGGGGAAGAGAAGGCCGAGGCGGCTGGCGGTGGGCTGGCCC
>DATLZC010000259.1:0-7894 GCA_035574215.1 Dehalococcoidia bacterium
CACGAGCCTGCGCCTGCGCGACCTGACCAAGGACCCGCGCTCCGCCGGCTTTCCGCCGCACCACCCGGTGATGCACAGCCTGCTGGGCGTCCCCGTCGTGTACAAGGGGAAGATCCTGGGGCGGCTGTACCTGGCCGAGAAGCAGGACGCGCCCGAATTCAGCGAAGAGGACGAGGAGATGGTGCGGCTCTTCGCGGCGCAGGCGGCCACGTCCATCGAGAACGCGCGGCTCTTCCAGCGCTCGCAGGACCTCGCGATCCTCGAGGAACGCGAGCGCATCGGCATGGACCTGCACGACGGCGTCATCCAGTCGCTCTACGCCGTGGGGCTGAACCTGGAGGAGTGCGCCGAGCTGGTGTCCGAAGACCCGGAGTTCGTCGCCAAGCGCCTGGACAAGGCCATCAACGACATGAACCAGGTCATCAAGGACATCCGCAGCTACATCTTCCACCTGCGGCCGGCGGCGTTCACCTCCAACGACCTGCGGCAGGCGCTCGAGGACCTGGCGCGCGAGGTCCGGGTGAACTCCCTCATCGAGGTCGAGGTGAGCGTCGACGGCGTGGAGCCGGACGCGCTCCCCGAGCCGGTGGCGGAGAACCTGTTCCACATCGCGCAGGAGGCGCTCGCCAACGTGGCCAAGCACTCCGGCGCGACGCAGGCGTGGGCCCGCCTGGAGCGCCAGAACGGGACGTGCGTGCTCACCATCTCAGACAACGGCAAGGGCTTCGACGTGTCCCGCCCCGGCGGCGTCGGCCACCGCGGGCTCGGCAACATGGCCGACCGCGCCCGATCCATCGGCGGCGTCTTCAAATTGACCAGTGGCGAGGGGAAGGGCACGTGTATTACAGTGGCCGTGCCACTGGAAGGAGAGCGGCTCGATGCCTGAGAACATCCGCGTGATGATCGTCGACGACCACGAGGTCGTCCGGGAGGGGCTGCGCGCGCTCCTCAACCGCCGTCAGGGCATGTCCGTCGTCGGCGAAGCGGGGTCCGTGGAGACCGCCATTGCCGAGGCCCGACGGACCCGCCCCGACGTCATCATCATGGATGTCCGTCTGCCGGACGGCTCGGGTGTGGAGGCGTGCCGGGAGATCCGCGAAGAGAACCCGGACGCCAAGGTCATCATGCTGACCTCCTACGCCGACGAGGAGGCGGTCATCGCCTCGATTCTCGCGGGCGCGGCGGGCTATCTCCTGAAGCAGACGCGGGGCCAGGCCCTCGCCGACGCCATCGCCACCGTCGCGCGCGGCGAATCCCTCCTCGACCCGGCCGTCACCACGAAGGTGATGGAGCGCGTGCGCACCGGCTCGGGCCGCGAGGACGACGAGCTGGCGCAGCTCTCGGAGCAGGAGCAGAAGATCCTCGCCCTCATCGCCCAGGGCAAGACGAACAAAGAGATCGCGGCCGAGATCTACCTCAGCGACAAGACCGTCAAGAACTACGTCAGCAGCATCCTCAGCAAGCTGAACCTGCGACGGCGCTCGGAGGCGGCGGCGTTCATCGCGCGCCGCGAAAGCCGGCGCCAGCTCTGAGGCGGACGGTCCCGCGCGCCCGTGGGATAAACGGCCCCCGACACGAGGACGCTAGGCCCTACCTCTCCCCTTTCGCTTCCGGTCCACAATGATGCGAACGAGTTTGGACCGGGAGGCGCCTGAGCTTGGAGCACCACACACCCGTTCGAGACCCCATTACCGTCCTCGTCGTCGACAACGACGAACGCGTCCGTCAGGGCCTGCGTCAGCGGATGGAGCGCACGACAGGCATCCGGGTGGCCGGCGTCGCGAGCGTGCAGGACGACGTTCCCCGGCTCGTGCGCGAGCTGGCGCCCGATGTCGTGCTGCTGGACCTGCGCGGTCACAACGGCGCGGCCCTCTCCCTGTGCCGCCAGGTGTCCGCGCACGCGCCCGTCTTGATCCTGAGCTCCTATCTCACGCAGGAAGAGTGGGAGGAGGCGCGGGCGGCCGGCGCCTCGGACTTCCACCTCAAGCAGATCGGCTTCGCAGGCCTCGTCGACAAGATCCGCGCTGTCGCGGCCGCCCGGCGTCGCGCCTGACACACCGGCCCGAACCGAAGGAACCCGCTACGACCGCGGGATGCGCTCCGCGAGCAGACGCACGTACCCTTCGAGCTCGCGGCGCGGCGGCGGCTGGTTCAGCGTGATCGCCGTGACGGTGAACGCGATGTCGCCCACGCGCACGGTCACTGAATCCGCGACGAAGTCGAGGTCGAGGCCGCTCACCGTGACGACGCCGCGAAAGCGCCAGGCGTGCGAGCTGTCGCCGTACGCCGGGAAGTCGATGCGCTCGGCGGTCACGTCCCGAATCGGCGAATCCGCCGTCCCCAGGGCTTCGACGAACGCGGCCACGACGGCGGGGTCGAGGTCGCGGTTGAACGCGACGCTCGCCTCCGCGCCCTCGGGCGTGGCGAACAGCGAGGCGGAGCTCTGGAGGCGGGCGATGGCGCCGTTCCCGAGCAGGTCGGGCGAGGGCGGCGCCGCGTAGGCGCGATCGTACACGTACAGCCGGCCCCACTGCTGATTCAGGCTCCGGAGGACGTCGACGGCATCGGCGGGCGCGTCGGCGAGCGCCTCTTCGTTCGTGCGGAAGTGCGCGCCGGCGTCGGTCATGGTGGGCGGCACGTCGGCGGGCTGGAGTGTCGCGGCGGCCAGCCGCTGGCGGGCGGCTTCGGCTTCGGGGGGGAGCGGCGCCGTCTCGGTGGCGGGCGCGACCTCGGAGACGGGTGACGGCGTCTGCGGGCCGCGGACGACGCTCGACGCTTCGGCGCCGGGAGTCGGCGTGGGAACGCGCGCGCCGGGCGTGACGGCGCTGGTTGGGGTGGTGATGGCGCCGAGCGCCTCCGTCACGCGAGGCTCATCGTCCCCCCGGCGCGCCAGTACGACGCCGGCGACGACGGCGGCTACGACGACGACCGGGGTCGCGGCCGCGAACGCCCGAAGCCAGAGCGGCTGTCGGCGGAACTGATCGAGCAGGCGGCGAAGATCGGACAAAACGGCTGGCCTTTCCGGGGCTCCATCCCTGATCCCAACGCTGGCAGGCCCTGAGGATTACGACGCGGGTTCGCCGCGAGATCGTACGGAACTCTATCACGGTAGCCGGCAAGCGCACACGGGCGACCAACGTCCCGCGCGGACGCAGGGGCGAACGATGGCCCGCCGCCGCGGGACAGACGGCGGTTGTGCGAGAAAGCCGGGAAGGGTAGAACAGGAACCGTCACCCCGCAGAATTCCACGAAAGGACGCATTCGCCATGCCAGTGAGCGCAGACATCGTCGGCAAGGAGCTCCCGACGCAGACCTTCGAGTACACCCAGCGCGACGTCATGCTGTATGCGCTGGGCGTCGGCGCCGGCCTCGATGAGCTCGACTTCATCTACGAGAAGAACCTGAAGGTGCTTCCCACCTTCGCCGTGATCCCGGCGTTTCCGGTCATGGGAGGCCTGGGGTCGGTGATCACGTTCAACCCAGCGCTGCTGCTCCACGGCGAGCAGGGCATCCGGCTGAACGGCCCGATTCCGACCTCGGGCAAGCTCACGACGACAGGGAAGATCGCCGCCGTGTGGGACAAGGGCTCCGGCGCGGTCGTCGTCATCGAATCGGAAACACGGGACGAATCGGGGAAGACGCTCTTCAGCAACACGGCGTCGGTGTTCCTTCGGGGCGAAGGCGGCTTCGGCGGCGAGCGCGGCCCTTCCGGCCCGAAGAACGTGCCGCCCGACCGCGCGCCCGACGCCACGGTCTCGTACACGACGCTGCCCATCCAGGCCGCGCTGTATCGCCTGTCGGGCGACCGCAACCCGCTGCACATCGACCCCGACTTCGCGAAGCTCGGGGGCTTCGACCGGCCGATCCTCCACGGCCTGTGCACGTTCGGGCACGTCGGGCGGGCGATCTTGCACACCTACGCCGGAAGCGACCCGGCGCGCTTCAAGTCGATGGAGGCCCGCTTCTCCGGTGTGGTGTACCCGGGCGAGACCATCACCACGGAGATGTGGCAGGAGCCCGGCGGCAAGATCTACTTCCAGGCGAAGACGGAGCGCGGAGAGAACGTGATCACGGGCGGCCTCGCGGAGGTGGCGTGAGGGCCGCCGGCGCGCGGTGAGGACGTGAGACGCCGAAGGGCCGCGCGGCCGCTGTTCTACGGCTGGGTCGTCGTCGGCGCGCTGGGAACGACGCTGTTCCTGAGCGCGGGCCTGGGATTCCACGCCCTGGGGGTCTTCGTCACCCCCGCTCGAGGACGCGTTCGGGTGGTCCCGGGGCCAGATCTCGGTCGCCATGAGCATCTCGACGGTCGTGAGCGGCCTCATGGGCCCCGTGGCCGGCTGGCTGCTGGGCCGCTGGGGTTCCCGCACGCTGCTGTCGACGGCTGCGGTCGTCACGCCGGCCCTCTGGTACCTCTACCTCGCGTTCGTCTGCATGGCCATCGGGCGGGCCGGGCTCGTGATGGCGCCAGCGGTCGCGCTGCCGTGGCCGCGGCGCTGGTGCTGTCGAGCCGCCGGCCGACGTTGGCGTGCGCCGCGGCCGGCGAGCGCGTATCATCGCGAGAAAGCGTCGCGGCGCAGGAGGTCGCCTCGTGATCGAGGGCGTCGAACTCAAGGAGCTGGTGACCCATCACGACGAGCGCGGGTTCTTCCGCGAGATCGCCCGCGCGACGGAGGCGATCGTCGCCGAGGGGTGGAAGCAGGTCAGCCACTCGCTGATGTTTCCGGGCGTGGCGAAGGCCTGGCACGTCCATCCCACGCAGATCGACTGGTGGTACGTCCCGGTGGGGGACCTCAAAGTCGCGCTGTACGACCTGCGCGAAGGCTCGCCCACGCGCGGCGAGCTGCAGGAGCTGTTCCTCGGGGAGCACTACCCTGCGCAATTGCTGAAGATCCCGGCGGGCGTCGCGCACGGCTGCAAGGCCATCAATGGTCCCGCGCACCTCATCTACCTCACGTCCGGCACCTACGATCCGGCCGAGGAAGGGCGTCTCCCGCACGACGATCCGTCCATCGGGTACGACTGGACGGCGCTCCCGCCGATCAAGTGACAGGCACGCGGGGACCCGGCTGTGCGGGGGAGCTCGCAAAGGCACGCCGAAAGGCCTGACCGTAACGCCGTCATGACACCGACCCGTCCGACGGCGCCGGCGTACCGAATCCCGCTGACCGGGCTGGCCGCGTTCGCCGTGTCCCTGCTGCTCGGACGCCGGCGGTCGTTCGCCCGCGACGCGGCGACGGTGATGGAGTTCAATCGGCGCCTGCCGCGCCGAATCGAGGGGCTGACCAACGTCCCGGAGCGCGGGCCGTTCGTGCTGGTGATGAACCACTTCAGCCGCCGTGGGCTGCGTCCGTACCACTGCGCCATGGTGGTGACGGCGGCCATCGCGGCGCGGCGCCCGCACGACCCGGAGGTGCGCTGGGCGTTCACCAGCGAGTACGTGGACGTGCGGCTGGGTCCCGTGGTCGTGCCGCGATGGTTCCTGCGCTGGCTGTTCCGGCGGATCGCGCGGACCTACGGCTTCACCATCATCGCGCGGCGCCGCGAACGTGTGATGGAGCGCGCGGCGGCCCTGCGGGAGCTGGCGCACGCCCTCATGCGCGGGCCCATCGCCCTCACGCCGGAAGGCCTGGAGTCGCGTGGCCGGCTCATCGTGCCGCAGCCGGGCACGGGGTTGTTTCTCGCCTCGCTCTGCCGACGGGGTGCGCCGCTGCTGCCCGTCGGCGTGTGGGAGGAGGACGACGGGACGCTGCGCGTGCGCTTCGGCGAGCCGTGGACGCTCTCACTCCCGCCGGGCCTGGAGCGCGAGGAAGAGGACCGGCGGGCCATCACGGAGGTGATGCTGTCCATCGCGCGGCTGCTGCCGCCGGACTGGCGCGGCGCCTACCGGGAGGCCGTCGAGCGAGAGGAACGCTAGCGCTCGACGCGGGCGGCGCCGCGGACGAGCTCGCGGGCCTGCTGGGCCACGTTGGCCGGCGTCAGCCCCAGCTTCTCGTAGATGACCTTGTACGGGGCCGATGCCCCGAACCGTCCCGAGATGCCGACGACACGGCCGCTGGTCCCCACCCAGCGCTCCCAACCGAACGGCGACGCCGCCTCGACGGCGACGCGCGCGGTGACGGCCGGCGGCAGGACGGCGTCGCGGTAGGACGCCGGCTGCGCCTCGAAGAGCTCCCACGACGGCATGCTCACCACCCGGGCGTCGATGCCGTCCTCGCGGAGCAGCGCCCGGGCCTCGAGGGCGATCGCCACCTCGGAGCCCGTGCCGATGAGGATGACCTCGGGCGTTGGCCCGGCGCTGTCGGCGAGCACGTAGGCGCCCCGAACGAGCTCATCGGCGGGGGCCAGCGTCGAGCGGTCGAGGACGGGCACGGGCTGGCGGGTCAGCGCCAGGACGGTGGGGCCGTCGCGCCGCTGGATGGCGACGCGCCAGGCCACGGACGTCTCGTTAGCGTCGCAGGGGCGAATGACGACGAGGCCCGGAATGGCGCGCAGCGAGGGCAGATGCTCGATGGGCTGGTGCGTGGGCCCGTCCTCACCCAGGCCCACGCTGTCGTGCGTGAACACGAAGATGGGCCCGAGGCGCGACATCGAGGCCAGCCGGAGGGTCGGCCGCAGGTAGTCCGAGAAGACCATGAAGGTGCCCACGGCCGGGATGACGCCGCCATGCGCGCACATGCCGTTGGCGATGGCGCCCATGGCATGCTCGCGGACGCCGAACCGGAGCACCCGTCCTTCGGGGTGCTCGGCGCTGTGGTCGGCGGCGTCGGAGATCTTGGTGTTCGTGTTCTCGGTGAGGTCGGCGCCGCCGGCGAGCAACCACGGAATGCGCTTGGCGAGGGCGTCGAGCGCCTTCCCCGACGCCGCCCGTGTGGCCAGCGGCTTGTCCGGAGGAAACGAGGGCAGGTCGGCGTCCCACCCGTCGGGGAGCTCGCCCGCGAGGGCGGCGCGCAGGCGGGCCGCGTCCTCCGGGTGGGCCCGCTCATAGGCGGCGAAGCGCGCCTCCCACTCGGCCTGGAGCGCTCGCCCCCGGTCGATGGCCTCCCTCCAGCGGGCGAGGGCCTCGTCGGGCACGTAGAACTGCGCGTCGGGCGGCCAACCGAGACGCTCCTTGGTCGCCCTGACCTCGTCTTCGCCGAGAGGATTCCCGTGGGCGAAGGCGGTGTCCTGATAACGCGGGCTGCCGTACCCGATGTGCGTGCGCGCGATGATGAGGGACGGCCGCGACGTCTCCCGCCGGGCGGCGGTCAGCGCGGCGTCCACGGCGTCGGCGTCCATCCCGTCGATGCGCTGGACGTGCCAGCCGTAGGCTTCGAAGCGCTTGCCGACGTCCTCCGTGAACGTGAGGTCGGTGCTGCCGTCGATCGAGATTTTGTTGTCGTCGTACAGGTAGATGAGCTTGCCGAGCTTCAGATGCCCGGCGAGCGACGCCGCTTCCGACGCGACGCCTTCCATCAGATCGCCGTCGCTGCAGATGGCGTAGATGGCGTGGTCGATGACGGTGTGGCCGGGGCGATTGAAGAGCGTCGCGAGGTAGCGCTCGGCGATGGCCATGCCGACGCCGTTGGCGAAGCCCTGACCCAGCGGACCCGTGGTGACCTCGACGCCGGGCGTGTGCGCCGACTCCGGGTGACCGGGGGTGACGCTGCCCCACTGCCGGAAGTTCTTGAGGTCGTCGAGCGTAACGTCGTAGCCGGTCAGGTACAGGAGGCTGTACAGCAGGGGCGACGCATGTCCCGCCGAGAGGATGAAGCGATCGCGGCCCGGCCACTTCGGGTCGCGCGGATTGAAGCGCAGGTGCCGGGTCCAGAGGACGTAGGCGGCGGTGGCGAGGCCCATCGCGGTCCCCGGGTGGCCCGAGTTGGCGCGCTGGACCATGTCCATGGCCAGGGTGCGG
>DATLZC010000260.1:0-18559 GCA_035574215.1 Dehalococcoidia bacterium
ATCCTCGGCTCCCGGATGAGAGCCACTGACGCAGATCGGCTATCGGCCCAAGAAGGTGCCAGGCGCTGTTCTTCGTGAGCTTCCAAGTACATGAAAGCGCACCGCCCGAGATCCTGTCCGGCGAGTCGGTTCAATTCCGCGCACTTTTGATGGGTGCCTACAGGTCCGCTCTTGCCTATCGCGAGCTCATAGCACTGGATAAACGGAGCGAGCCGGGGGTTGGACCGCAGCCTCGGATGGCGGCTCGCCCCATCCACTTCCACTTCAACCTGCAGCTTGGCATCCAGCAGTCGGGGCCACCACCAGTCTTCAATCCCTTCGATAAGTAGGTCCGGATCCACCTGGCTATCGACCACCAGGATCGAAGTTCCGGCACTCGTACGCTCAACGAATCCCAACGATCGAGCCAGTTGCTGGGCTTCAATACCCTCGACTGGGTGGTATCCATTTTCTCCATCATGATTGCACGGGACGGCGAACCAGGCGCGTCCCGTGTAGTGACTTCCAGCGTGCCGATGCGGGCGGAAGTATCCACACCCCATGAGTCGATGCACTGCCCCGCGCTCGGCGTCATTGAACAGAGTGTACGCGACGATGGTTCGCAATCTGGAGGGTAAAGACAGGGCGGACTTGCCGAAGCCGTAGGAGCCTCCGGTTCCGACGTCTGCAGTTTTCGCCGGGTCGCCTAGCTCTAGGAGGAGCCGGAAAAAATGGGAGTCGGGAGAGTGCGGGTCACCAGACAACCCCACCGTTTCAAAGTCCTCGATGAACGTCAGCTGGAGTCGCTCGGAACCGTTTTCAAGGCAGTTGGGTTCGGGCAGCGATAGCTCTCGCGCTCGGCTGCCCAGCCCGTCAAGCAGTTGGAGCACTTCCATAAAGCGAAGCTTTTCATCTCCTGTGAGGTGCAAGATTTTGAACCGAACCAAGACCGGGCGTTGTCCTGCGGACGCGTCGCAGGAGTTCTGGATCGCCTCTCGGGCCAGTTCCACCTCAGCTGGAAGACCGCTTGCTTCTAGAATATTCCCAAAGGCTCCGCCTGTGACTCCTCCCATGAGCGAGGTTGTTTCGAAGTACCACCGCAGGTGATCTGACATTGCGTATCTGTCCCTAGGTGAGTATCGGCGAATCCGAGACGAGATTATACGCCATGAATGCTGCGCCGCTAGATCCCGTAGAGGCGGCGGGCTTGCGCGCGGAGCTCGGCGCGGAAGTCGGGATGCGCGATGGCGACGAGCTCGTCGATGCGCTTGCGCAGCGTCTGCCCCTTGAGCCGCGCGACGCCGTATTCGGTGACGACGATGTCGGCGTACCCCCGCGGCACCGTTACCGCTGACCCTTTGGGCAGCGCGGCGACGATGCGCGACACCCGCTGTCCGTCGACGACGGAGGTCGACGGCAGGACGGTGATGGACCGCCCGCCGCGGGCGTGGAGGGCGCCCACCGGGAACGCGAAGGCGCCCCCGATGCCGCTGTAGATCGTCGGGCCTAGCGACTCGCCGTTGATCTGCCCGGTGACGTCGACCTGCAGGGCGTTGTTCACCGCCACCATGCGGTCGTGCGCGGCGATCACGCGGATGTCGTTGGTGTGGCTCATGCAGTAGAGCTCGTAGGTGGGGTTGCCGTCGACCAGCTTCCACTCGTGCGGCTCCAGCGGTCCGAAGGAGGCCCCCACCACTTTCCCCGGATGCATCGTCTTGCGCGCGCCCGTCACGACGCCCTGTTCCACCAGCGTCGGGATGCCGCCGAAGATGAGCTCGCTGTGCACGCCGAGGTCGCGCCGGTGGGCGAGGAACGGCGCCAGCGCCGCCGACACGGTACCGGTCCCGATCTGGATGGTGTCGCCGTCCTCGATGAGCTCCTGCGCCACGATGGTGCAAATGACCTCGGCGGCGGCGGTCTCTTCGGGCGTGCGCTCCGGCCGGCGCAGATGCTTCCACGTGGGAGGCGCCTCGACCAGCTTTTCGAAGCGCGAAATGTGGATCCGGTTGTCGCCTCCCGTGCGCACGAAGCGCTCGTTGACCTCGCCGATGACGTGCCGCGCTTCGCGGGCGACCTCGGGAGCGCCCCAGACGCTCATCCCGAAGCTGCACCATCCGTCGGCGTCGGGGGGAGACACGCTCACCAGGAAGACGTCGGGCGTGCGGTCGAGCCAGTAGCTCTCGTCCTCGCGGATGGGCGCCTGGATGACGTAGTCGAGCAGCCCGCGGCGCATGGCGGGCCGGTCGGACGCCTGGAGGAAGAAGGTGCGGACGGTGAAGGCGTCGTGGTCTCCCTCGGGCCACCAGGAGATGAAGGTGGAGATGGAGTTTTCGATTTCGACGCCGCGGAGCTCGCGGTGACGGGCGGCGAGCGCTCGACATAACGCGAGCCGCGTCTGGTAGTGCATACCGATGACCACGCGGTCGCCGTCGTTGACGACGCGGACCGCCTCCTCGGGCGTGGTGAGCAGATGGGCGTAGCGTTCCCGCCAGTCGGGGACGGGCGGGCCGGGCATCTGGGACATCGATGGTGAAGCTAGCAGGCGCGCCCCGCGAAGAGCAACGGCGCGCTCAATCGTGGATCTCGACGCGCATGCCGGGCTCGCCGAAGAGCCAGAACCACTGCGCGTCGTGCAGTAAGAGGCCGATGCAGCCGTGGCTCGTCGGCGTCGTCCCGAACACGGACTCGGGGCGCCAGTAGTTCAAGTGCAGCGCGTTCCCGTTCCGGTCGAAGTACTGCGTGAACAGCACCCGCTCGACGTCGTACCGCGCCTGCTCGGGCGAGTACCCCGCCTGCGACGCCGTCATGCGTTCGAGCGCGATGCGCCCGTCGGGTTCGATGGCGTGCGTGCCCCGGGGCGACTCGAACGGCGGGGCGCCGCTCGTGATGCGCGCTTCGTAGACTGGCGTCTCCCCCACCATCGCCCGCGCTCGCTGCTCCGAGAGGTCGACGTCGATCCACCGCTCCGCGTCACCCGCGTCGATGAACGGCGACGCCTCGCCGGGACCGAGCGTGAACAGGAACGCGACATAGACGTACCCGCCGCCCTCCAGCGCCGCCCAGTCTCGCGCCCACGACGGCTGCGCCGAGGGCCACGTCTGCGACCCGATGATCCAGTTCTCACCCTGCACGATCCCCGTGACCCTCACCGGCGTCAGGTCGGCCAGGGCGCCGACGATAGGGCTCGCCGTCGTCGGCTCCGCGCGAACGTTGACTGGCCCGCCGACTACGATGGTGACGCCGGGCGCGAGGTCCGGCCGGGCGGCGCCGGGCGTGGGCGAGGGCGGCGGCGCGGTCGGCAGCTCCACTGTGGGCAGAGGTGTCGGGGCCTCCGTGGGCGTCGAGGTGGGCGCTGCCGTGTCGAAGACGGTGGCGCAGGCGCAGGCCGCCGACGCCAGGACCGGGCCCAGCGCGAGACGGACGGCGCTGAGGAGTCGCCTCATGGCGTCATCGTGAGGCAGCGCCGGGCCGGCCGCAACGCCGTCCGCCGGTCACGCCTCGGGCTGCCCGTAGCGCTGGAGGATGCCGTGGACCCGCTCGATGAGGTCGAGCGCCTGGGCGTGCGGCCGCTGCCACATGTTGCGTCCGGCGATGAGGCCGGCGGCGCCGGCGCGCATGCCCATGTCCACGTCCTCCAGGAAGCGGTCGTCCTCCCTGTAGCTGCCGCCGGAGAAGAGCACCAGGCACCGCTGGGCGGACGCCACGACCCGCCGGGTCATCTCGAAGCGGTCCCCCTCGAGGGCTTCGTACTCTTTCGGGTACGCTGTGCCCTCCTTGTGCGGCTTCGGGAGGTTGATCTTGACCACATCGGCGCCGAGCTCGACGGCGAGCCGGGCAGCGTAGTCGACGGCGTACAGCGAGTCCCGTCCGCCCTTCGCTTCGACGGCGCTGCCCCGCGGATACGACCAGACGATGAGCGGCATGCCGAGCCGCTCGCATTCTCGTCGCACCTCGTTGAGCTGGCGGAAGTCGTCGGCCTGCGCGGGCGAACCGACGTAGAGGGTGTAGCCGATGGCGCTCGCGCCGAGGGCCACCGCCTCCTCGACCGTGCCGGTGAGGGGCGAGAAAGCGGCGTCGTCGGGCGGGATGTTGGTCTTGCCGTTGACCTTCACGACCAGCGGCACGCGGCCCGCGACCTCGGGATAGTACCTCCGGGCGAGCCCGATGTGGGTCACCACGCCGGAAAAGCGCCCTTCGACGCCGAGCCTGAAGATGGCGGCAGGGTCGGCGCTCTCGGGATTCCCGAGGAAGTCCACCGGCCCGTGCTCAATGCCGTGGTCGTAGGGGAGAAAGAGTAGCGTCCCGTTGGCGGGGCCGGAACGATACAGGAGCTCGTACAGCCGGGCGCGCTTGCCGGGGCTCAGGTTCAGGTCTCGCAACGTCGGACGGGCGATGGCAGCGGTAGTGGTCATGGCACGCCTCCTGCGTGAGTGTCGGCCGGGAGACGCTTTCAGTGTACTCCCCTTGGCCGGCGCCTGCGCTCAGTAGCGGACGCAGACGATCGAGCAGTTGGGACCGTGAATCCGCTCGGCCTCGGCGAGGGCGTCGTTGACCGTGGGGAACGGCGTGAAGCCGACGTGGCGGACCACCGCAGGGTCCTGCGCGCCGGCGACGAAGACGCGCCCGGCGTGCCGCAGGCGCTTCAGCGGGTGCGTCGCGAGGATGGCGTGCACGGGATGAAAGGCGACGCCGAACCGGTACTGCTCGATGTACCGGCCGTTGGTCGCGAACTCCTCCTGGAACCGGGCGGTGATTTCGTAGGGATCGCGGCTCACCGGCAGGACGCGCTCCCACACCTCCTTGTACGCGGGGTGGTGCTCCATGTCCCACTGCTCCGGCGCGGGTGTCGCCAGGATGACAGTGCAGCCCGGCTTCCCCAGCGCCTCGATGTAGCCGCCCAGGTACCCGAGCGCCGTCGAGATGAGGGTGAGGATGGGGTTCATGGTCGCGAACGTCGCGTACGGGCTCCAGTTGGGGACGCCGTAGACGATGACGTCCGCGGGCTCCGCCTCGGCGCGCCGGGGCCTCGTCTGGCGCTCCATGACCTCGAGCGCGGCCGCGCGCGTGTCGGCGACCGTGCCCGCCCACACGTGCCGCGCCGTTCGCGGATTCGCGAGAATCGCCTCCACCTTGAAGATGCATGGCGCGGGCCGTCCGTTTCCCCGTTTGGAGAGCTCCGCCTCCAGGTGCGCGCCCATCTCGTTCAGCACGCGATGCATCCGGTTGTCCCGGACCGACATGGACATGCCGTCGGGCGTGTGCGTATGCCGGATGCTGCGCCAGGTCGACAGCCCGACGCAGACCGACTTCCACCCGCCACTGAACCCCAGATGCAGGCCGGCGTTGATGTAGACCGTAACGTCGCTCTCGGCGACGAGCCGGTGCGTCTCGACGTCGTACCCGTGCTCAGTCGTGCCGAAGTACACCAGGTTGTCAGGGTCCTCGGCGTCGTGGCACTGCAGCCGGTCGCCGGCGCGCTCGACGAGGTCGGCCCCGACGATGGAAGCGAGCTCCTGACGGGTCCACTTGCGATGAAGCGCGTTGGCGCAGACGAGCGTCGCGTTCGCCTCCGGCGTTCCGGCGGCGCGCATCTCGTCGAAGACGGCGTCGATGCACAGGCGACGCAAGGGGCCGTATGACGTGACGGTGGGGTCGTCGAAGGCGATGAGGACGCGCGAGTCGGGTCTCAGGAGCTCCCGCAGGCGAGGCATGCCCAGCGGACGCTCGAAGGCGCGCCGGACGAGTTCGCGTTCCTCCTCCGGAGTCGGAGGCGGCGCCGCGGGCTCCCCCGCGAGGGCGGCCGCGGCCGCGCCAGCGAACCGCGTGCGTTCGGGCAGCTCGACCTCGATGCGCTGGTCGCCGTAGGGAAGGCTGACCACCGGCATGGCGCGCCCGTCATAGCAGAGTCCGCGCCCGGCGGCAAGAGGAGGCCGCAGTGGAAGCGGCGTCTCTTGACAAGGGTCAGGAGCGGACCTATATATGGGCCACGCATCCAGGGCGGCCCTGCCGAGTTTGCCCGAGCGCCCGGCGTCCGGCCGCCCTTCGGGTCTGCGCGGGAGTCGTCACCTGTGCAGCAGTACATTCTCCAACGGCTGCTTCTCAACATTCCCGTCGTCTTTCTGGTCATTACGATCGTCTTCCTCACGAGCCGCGTCCGGCCCGACTTTGCCGAGCAGCGGGCGGCGCAGGGGATGTCGAGCACGCAGGACTACGAGGCCGCCCTGGCCGCGATCCGCCGCGAGCTGGGCACCGACAAGCCGTTGTGGGAGCAGTACGTGCGCTACATGGGCAATGTCCTGCGGGGCGACTTCGGGCGGTCGTTCATCACGGGACACTCGGTCACGGCGGAGCTGCGCGACCGGCTCATGCCGTCCATCGAGCTGGGCATCCTCCAGATTCTCATCGCCCTCGGGCTCAGCCTGCCCATCGGCGTCATCTCGGCGGTCCGCCAGGACACGTGGATGGACTATCTCTTACGCTTCATTGCGGTGCTGGGGCTGGCGATTCCATCCTTCTACCTCGGCACCTTGCTCCTGCTGTTCTCCACCAAGCTGGTGGGGTGGACGCCGCCTCTGGTTCCCACGGCGTATCGCGAGATCTGGCAGGACCCCGTCGCGAATCTGAAGATGATGGTGCTTCCTGCCATCGCCGGCGGGTTCGCGTCGGCGGCGGTGATCATGCGGCTCCTGCGTTCGCAGCTTCTGGAGGTGCTGCGCCAGGACTACGTCCGCACGGCGTGGGCCAAGGGCCTCCGCGAGCGCACGGTCGTCATGCGGCACGCGCTGCGCAACGCGCTCATCCCTGTCGTCACCATCCTGGGTCTTCTCGTCGGCATCCTGTTCGGCGGCAACGTCGTCCTCGAGAGCATGTTCTCGGTTCCGGGGGCGGGTCAGTTCCTGGTGATCTCGCTCCGCCAGAACGACTTCCCCGTCGTTCAGGGCGTGGTGCTCATCATCGCCATCGTGCTGGTGCTGACGAATCTCGTGGTCGACCTGGCGTACGCCTGGCTCGACCCCCGCATCCGATACGGATGAAAGGAAGACGGGATGTCCGCTGAGATGGTGAGCGGCGGTTCGGCGGCGGTCGGCAGCCTGCCGCTGGTGGAGGAGGTGGAGGAGCGCCGGCGTCCGGGCCTGCTCCGGCAGGCGCTGAGGCTGGCCTCTCGCAAACCGTTGGGAACGTTCGGCGCCCTCATCATCGCCGCCATGGTCGTGATGGCGGTGGCGGCGCCGTTGGTCGCGCGGTACGACCCGACGGAGTCGTTCCAACGACGGAACCCGAACTACAACCCGAACTCGACGAACCTGCTGAGCAGCGACCGCGACGAGTTCGTCCTCGACGCCAAGGGCGAGCCGAGCCTGAAGCACTGGCTCGGCACGGACGACGCCGGCCGCGACATCTGGTCGCGCATCGTCTGGGGCACCCGGCGTTCGCTGGGCATCGGGATCTCGGCGCTGCTGGTGGCCCTGGGGGTCGGCTCGGCGCTGGGCATCGTCTCAGCCTACTTCGGCGGAAAGCTGGACACGTTTCTTCAGCGCTTTCTCGACGGTCTCCAGGCGTTCCCCGCGCTCCTCATCCTGATCCTGGTCGCGAGCGCGTTCGAGCTCTCGCTGCGCAACTTCATCCTGGCGCTCGGGTTCGTCGGCATCACGCAGGTGTCGCGCATCGTGCGGGGCACGGTGCTCGCGCTGCGCGAGATGCCGTTCGTCGAGGCGGCGCGCGTGCTGGGGGCGTCGGACCTGCGGCTGATGCTCAGGCACATCCTGCCGAACACGCTCGCGCCCATCATCGTCGTCTTCACCATCGGCCTGGGCTCGGTGATCATCGCGGAAGCCAGCCTGTCGTTCCTCGCGCTGGCGCCGCCCGGCGTGTCGTGGGGCGAGATGCTGAACTCGGGCCGGAACTTCATTTACACGTCGCCGTGGCAGGCGGTGTTCAGCGGGCTCGCCATCACGCTGGCCGTGCTCGCCTTCAACCTGCTCGGCGACGCGCTGCGGGACATCCTGGACCCGCGCCTGCGGATCTAGGCGGAGCGCATGGAAGCCGCCGGGCGAAGCCACCGGCGGGCCATTGGCGGGATGCGGCGCCGGCCCTCGGCCGGAGCCACCGGAAAGGAGGAAGCTGGGATGCGTGACCTCAACTACTGGGAGCGGCTCCAACGCGCGCGGCTCACCCGGCGCCGGCTGTTGGGCGGCGCGGCCGCGCTCGGCGCGGGCGCTGCGGGCCTGGCTATCGTCGGATGCGGCGGCGGCGAGGAAGGAGGCGAAGCGGGGCCGACGGCGACCCCGAGCCTGACGCAAAATCAGCCGGCCCGCACCCGGGGCGGCATCTTCCGTTCGTTCACGTTCGACGCGCTCGCTCTCGACACGTACGACCCGCACCAGACGCAGTTCGGTCCCATGTACAACATGCACTCCTGCGTCTTCAGCAAAGTGCTCCAGTACGAGAGCGACATCGACCAGATCATGAGCCCCGACCTGGCGGACGGGATGCCGGAACAGCCGGACGAACTCACGTATGTGATTCGGCTCCGGCAGGGCGTGAAGTTTCACGACTCGCCGCGCGCGCGACAGAACTTCCCCCAGGTGGCGGGCCGCGAGCTCACGGCCGAGGACGTGCGGTTCAGCATCGAACGGCAGATCAACGAGAACAGCCCGCAGAAGGCGCTGTACTACCGGGCCGGCCACTGGAAGACCATCGACACGCTGGAGGTTATGGATCCGTACACCATCCGTATCAAGACGAAGTCGCCGACGGCCCCGTTCCTGCACTTCCTCGCGGACCGGAACGCCCACATCGTCGCGAAGGAGACGGTCGACGCGAACGACACCATGAACTCCGACAAGGCGATGATCGGGACCGGGCCGTTCTTCCTCGAGGAGTTCAAAGCGGTCGAGGTGGTGAAGGTCCGCCGAAATCCGGAGTGGTTCGCGAAGGACGACCGTCCGGATTTGGGGCTCGACCGCCCGTACCTCGACGGGTACGACTCGCTGTGGACGCCGCAGAGCGACTCGACGCAGGAGCAGGCGCTGCTCAGCCGTCAGGTGGACGGCACGGGGTTCGAGGACGACAGCAACACCATGCGGGTGCTCAACGAGAACCCTGGGAAGCTGGTGCTGCAGGAGGCGGGGACTGCGGGCTGGTTGAACAGCCGGCTCTGGCTGTCCACCAAGTCGCCGTTCCAGGACTTCCGGCTGCGCAAGGCGCTGCATCTCGCCATCGACCGGAAGACACTGGGCGAGCAGCTCTTCCCGGCGGCGCCCGGGCAGCGCGGCTTTCTCGTGTGCGGCCCCGTCGCGTGGCCGATGCACCTGTGGGCGCTCCCGCAGACGGAGCTCGAGGCGCGCCCGGGCTACCGCTCGGACCCGGCGGGCCGCGAGGAGGACATCGCCGAGGCGCGGAAGCTCTGGCAGGAGGCGGGCGGGCCCTCGACCCTGAAGATCATCTTCGCAGGGGTGCCGAACTACATCCCGCAGAAGGCGCTGCCCGAAATGAAGCGCCAACTCCAGGAGTTCCTGGGCGTCACGGTGGAGGACGAGGTCGACGCCACCGGATACACCACCCTGGCCCAGTGCCTCCTGCGCAATACGGCGGACGCGGACTCGGGCACGTGCGTATTCACGTGGGGATTCGACAACGGATGGATCGACCTGGACGACTGGGTGTACCCGTACTTCCACACCGGCGGCACCAAGAACTCCTTCCTGCTGTCGGACCCGAAACTCGATGAGATGCTGGACGCCCAGCGGGCGGAGTTCAACTACGAGCGGCGGCGCCAGATCGGGTTCGACATCCAGAACTACCTGCTGGACAACGTCCTCTGTCGGCTCGACTACTTCGCACCCGCCGGCAGGAGCTTGATCTGGAGCTACGTGAAGAACGCGTTCACGGCGTCGTGGTTCGGGCACAACTACCTGTTCGCCAACGTCTGGCTCGATCAGAACGACCCGAACTACGCGGGCCGGCCGGCCTAAACGCGAGCTCCGCACTTGCGACAGCGGGAGGCGCCCCGGACGGGGCGCCTCTCTTGTTCGCGGCGCGAGCGCTCCGTACGCTGGGCGGCGTCCGGAGGAGGCGCGACCGATGCCGTTCGTGCACGTCAACGGGGTCGATTTGCGGTACGAAGTTCACGGTGAGGGCCCGGCCCTCGTGTTCGCCCACGGCGCTGGCGGCAACGCCCTGAGCTGGTGGCGACAGGTGCCGCACTTCTCCCGGCGCTATCGCTGTGTTGTCTTCGACCACCGCCACTTCGGCCTCTCGCGCGGCCCACGCCCGACGCCCGAGAGCCGGATGCAATTCGCCGATGACCTGCGCGGGCTGCTCGACCATCTCGGGATCGAGCAGACGCTGCTCGTGGCGCAGTCCATGGGTGGCCGGACGGCGGTGGGGTTCACCCTGCGGAACCCCGGCCGGGTGCGGGCGCTCGTGCTCGCGGGGACCAACGGGGGCGCCGTGAGCGAAGAGCTGCGGGCGGCGCAGGCGCGTCATCGGGCGAGCGCCGACGGACGCCGGAGCGTCCGCGAGCGTGCGCTATCGCCGCAATTCCGCCGCGAGCACCCTGCCCTCGCGCTCCTGTACCGCATGATCGGCCGGCTCAACCCGCCACGGCCCCGGGACTTTCTCGCCGTCCCGCCGGGCTACCGGGGTTCGACGGCGGAGCGGTTGGCGGCAACCGGCGTCCCTATTCTGTTCCTCGTGGGCGAGCTCGACGCGATCACGCCGCCGCACATCGTCGAGCTCGCGCACCGCAACGTGCCCGGGTCGCGCTTCGAGGTGATTCCCGGCGCCGGCCATTCGGCGTATCTCGAACAGCCGGACGCGTTCAACGCCGCGGTCGAGCGGTTCTTCCGAGAGGTGGGCGTCGCCCCTGCCTACGGCTCTTCGGGCGGCTTACGGAAGGGGTAGAAGCCGAGGACCAGCACGGCGTAGCCCAGGAGCACTGTGAACTCGAACGCAATCAGCGCGGGGCGGCCGGCCCATCGATGGACCAGCGCTCCGCCGAGCGCGAGGTCGAGGACGACCAGCGCGAGCACGCCGATGTGAGCCGCAGGCGACATATCCAAATCGTACGGGCCTCCCGGGGCAACCTCAACCGTCGCCGGTGGATGCGTCCTGCTGACACATCCCCGGCGTCCCTCTACACTGAAACGCCGAATATGGGGCGGTATATCCTCGCGCTAGACCAGGGCACGTCGAGCTCCCGCGCGGTCCTCTTCGACGAAGAGGGCCGGAGGGTGTGCGCGCGGAGCCGCGAGTTCCCGCAGCACTACCCGCAGCCGGGGTGGGTCGAACATGACCCCGAGGACATCTGGCGGTCGCAGCTCGAGGCGGCGCGCGAGACTATCGCAGCCGCTGGCGTCTCGCCCCGCGATATCGCTGCCATCGGCGTCACCAACCAGCGGGAGACCACGGTCGTATGGGACCGGCGGACCGGCGAGCCCGCGTATCGAGCCATCGTGTGGCAGTGCCGCCGGACGGCGGACATGTGCGAGCAGCTTCGCGCCGACGGCTTCGAGACGGAGATCCGCCGGCGAACGGGGCTCGTCGTCGACGCGTACTTCTCGGGCACGAAGGTCGCGTGGATCTTGCGGCGCGTGCCGGGAGCCCGCGAGCGCGCGGAGAGGGGCGAGCTCGCGTTCGGGACGGTGGATAGCTGGCTCCTGTACCGCCTCACGGGCGGCCGCGTGCACGCGACCGACGCCACGAACGCCTCTCGCACCATGCTCTTCAACCTCCACGACGGGACCTGGGACCCAATGCTGCTCGACGCTCTCGGCGTGCCTGCAGCGGCGCTACCCGAGGTCGTCGATTCGAGCGGCGTGATCGGCGAGGCCGACCCCGCGCTGTTCGGCGCCGCCATCCCCATCGCCGGCGTCGCGGGAGACCAGCAGGCGGCGCTGTTCGGCCAGGGATGCCTGCGCGCCGGCGACGCCAAGAACACCTACGGCACTGGATGCTTCGTCTTGCAGCACGTCGGCTCGGCGGCTCCCTTCTCGGAGTCGCTCCTGACGACGGTGGCGTCGCGGCTCAGCGGCTCGATGGCGTACGCCCTCGAGGGGAGCGTGTTCGTGGCCGGAGCGGCGGTTCAGTGGCTGCGGGACGGCCTCGGGCTGATTCGTTCAGCCGCGGAGGTGGAGGCGCTCGCGGCCAGCGTGCCGTCGAGCGAGGGCGTTTACGTCGTGCCCGCGTTCGTCGGCCTGGGCGCGCCCCACTGGGACATGTACGCGCGGGGCGCGATCCTCGGCGTGACGCGCGGGACGACGGCGGCGCACATCGCCCGGGCGACGCTCGAGTCGATGGCGTTTCAGACGCGCGACGTCATCGAAGCCATGGAGCGCGGCGCGGGACGGCGTCTCGAGGAGCTGCGGGTGGACGGCGGCGCGACGCGGAACGATCTGCTCATGCAGATCCAGGCGGACGTGCTGGGCATCCCCGTCGCGCGGTCTGCGGAGCCCGAGACGACCGCTCGCGGGGCGGCGTTTCTCGCGGGACTCGCCGTCGGGATCTGGCGCAGCCCGGACGACGTCCGGCGGGCCGCGAGCGTCGACCGCGTGTTCGAGCCGAGGATGAGCGAGGACCAGCGGGAGACGCTGTACGCAGGTTGGCGGCGCGCCGTCGAGCGCGCGAAGGGGTGGGCCGCGGGGTGAGCCGCTTCGATGGCCTGCGCGAGCGATATGACGTCGTCGTCATCGGCGGCGGCATCAACGGCCTCGGCGTCGCGCGCGAAGCCGCGGCCACGGGGTATCGAACCCTCTTGGTCGAGCGGCACGACTTCGGGGCGGGCACGACCTCGCGCTCGACGCGCCTCATCCACGGAGGGCTCCGCTACCTCGAGCATGGCGAGATCGGCCTCGTTCGGGAGGCGCTCCGCGAGCGGGAGGCGCTGTTCCGCCGCTATCCGCATCTCGTCCGGCCCATCCGGTTTCTGCTTCCCGTATACCGGGGTGACCCGCGGGGACCGTGGAAAATTCGCGCCGGCCTGCTGCTGTACGACCTGCTGTCGCCCAACCGTTCCGTCCCCGGACACCGCACCGTGCCAGTCGAGCGAGCGCTCGCCGCCGAGCCGGCGCTGGACCGGCGCGGTCTGGAGGCGTGCTTCCAGTTCAGCGACGGCCAGGTCGCGTGGCCGGAGCGGCTGTGCGTCGAGGTCGCGCTGGAAGCGGCCGCCTTGGGGGCGACGCTGCTGAATCACACCGAGGCGGTCGGCTTCGACAGCGCGGCCGGCGGCTGGCGTGTGCGTCTCTGCGAGGACGAGAGCGGGGAGACCGCCGACGTCGTCGCGCGGGCCGTCGTCAACGTGGCGGGCCCGTGGGTGGACCGCGTGCTGGGCCTGCTGGACGGCTCCACGCAGCGCCTCATCGGCGGGACGAGGGGCACACATCTCGTCGTGCGCTATCCCGACGGCGGCCCGCGGCATCCGCTGTTCGCATCCGCTCGGTCCGACGGCCGGCCCATCTTCATCCTGCCGTGGTTCGGCATGCACCTCGTGGGCACGACGGACCTGCGTCACGAGGGGGACCCGGGCGACGCGCGTCCCAGCGCCGCCGAGGTGCAGTATCTGCTCTCGGAGGCGAATGCGCTGCTGCCGGCGTCGCCCCTCGCGGAGTCGGATGTGCTGTACACGTACTGCGGCGTCCGGCCCCTGCCATACCGCCCGGACGTGGCCGAGGCCGCGATCCCGCGCGGACACTGGGTCGTCGATCACGGGGCCGCCGGTGGCCCGAGGGGCGTGTACTCTGTCGTCGGGGGGAAGCTGACCACGTTCCGCAGCCTGGGGCGGCAAGCTGCGCAGATGCTGCGCGCGGCGCTCGGTCCGATGCCGAGAAGCGCCGCCCTCCCGCCACGATTCGCCGTCTCCGCGCCCGACGATGTGCCCATGCCGCTCTGGTGTCACCTGCTCTCGTTGTACGGCCCCGCTGCCGCGGACGTGGTCGAGCGGATGCGGCAGGACGCGAGTCTGCGCGCGCCGGTCTGCGAGCACAATCCCGACCCGCTGGCGGAGGTCGCCCGGGCAGCCGAGGTCGAGATGGCGCGCACGCTGGCGGATGTCTTCCTACGCCGTACAGGGATCGGATGGAGCGCGTGCCACGGACTCGACGGCGCGGCCCGGGCGGCGGCGACGCTCGCCGAGCGGCTCGGACGGCCGGCGTCCTGGGCCGCGGAGCAGGTCGAGGCGTATCGCGAGGAGCTCGAGCGGACGCTCGTGCCCGTCGAGCGGGCGCTGAAGGAGGCGTGAGATGCAGGTGACGCCGCGCGTCCATCAGGTCGACGGACTCGGCATGGGCCGGGCGTACATCCTGCTCGGCGACGGTGTCACGGTCGTCGATTCGAGCATGCCGGGGCACGGAAAGCAGATCCTCGAGGCTGTCGTGCGGCTCGGCAAGCGGCCGCAGGACGTGCGACGCGTCGTGGTAACCCATCACCACGTGGATCACGTCGGAAGCGCCGCCGAGCTGATCGAAGCGACGGGCGCCGAGCTGTACGCTCACGAAGCCGACGTCCCCTATGTGCGCGGAGAGCAGGTCCAGGAGGCCAACGCGCCCGCGTTCGTACGGGCGTTGATGCGGCGTCTCGGGCCGAAGCCGCCGCGAGGCTCGGAGGTGCACCACGCCCTGCGCGATGGCGACACCATCCCCATCGGCGGGACGCTCCGCGTGATTCACGCGCCCGGGCACACCATGGGCAGCGTGGCCCTCCTCTGGGAGGAGGAGTCCGTGCTGTTCACGGGCGACGCGCTCAGTCACCTCTTCAGAATTTCGCTGCCCGTGGGCATCTTCACCGAAGACATGGGCATGGCGAAGCGCTCGGCCGCGAAGCTGGCGTCGCTGCGCTTCGAGACGGCCTGCTTCGGCCACGGGGCGCCTATCGTCGGCGGCGCCTCCGACCGTATCGCGCGCGCCGCATCGCGGTGGGCCGCGCCTGCGAGCGCGTGAATCCCGGACGGCGGAGGACCGCTGTGGCCGCCGCGGGCATGCTCGTCGCCATCCCCACAGATCGAGGCGCCGTGCACGCTGTGTACCATCCCGTTCCGGACGCGCAAGGCGCCGTTCTCATGGTCGGAGGGACCGACGGCGGATTCGATGGCCCCGCGGACCGCATCTATCCGACGCTCGCGAGCGATCTGACCGCCCGCGGGATCGCCGCGCTTCGTGTGGACTTTCGTCTGCATCGAGCCCCGGGCGACGTGGAGGAAGGCGCGTACGACGTGCTGGCCGGGGTGCGGTTCCTCGAAGACGCGGGCATCGCGCGGGTGGCGCTCGTGGGCCACTCATTCGGCGGGGCTGTAGTCGTACGGGCGGGCGCACGGTCGGAGCGCGTGGTGGCCGTGGTCACGCTGGCGACGCAGTCGTACGGCGTCGAGGACGCGCCGCGTCTCGCGCCGCGAGCCCTGCTCGTCGTCCATGGCCTGAACGACCGGCGGCTGCCCCCGGACTGCTCGCGCTATCTGTACGCGCTCGCGCGGGAGCCCAAGCGCCTCGTGCTTCTGGAGGGCGCCAAGCACAGCCTTCGGCAGCGGCGCGAAGACCTGCGGGTCCTGCTGGTCGAATGGCTGTGCGGGCGGCTCGCTTCGCTCTGAGGTCAGCGCTCGATGGGGAGGTCGGGGCGATTGCCCCATTCCTGCCACGAGCCGTCGTAGTTGCGTACGTCCCGGTATCCGAGCGCCTGAGTCAGGACGAACCACGTGTGCGACGCCCGCACGCCGAGCTGGCAGTGCACCGCGACGGTGCGGTCCGGCGTGACGCCGGCGTCGCGGAACAGCGCGCGCAACTCGTCCAGCGGCTTGAGGTGATAGTCCTCGGTGAGGGTGGCGGTCCAGGGGATGAGGATCGCGCCCGGGATGTGGCCCCCACGGGCTGCCCGGACGTCCTCGCCCCGATATTCCTCCGGAGTCCGCACATCGAGCACCACGAAATCGGGCCGACCCAGGCGGTCCCGAATCTCTTCGGCGGTGATATCGAAGCCCGGCCGCGGCTCGGGGACGGGGTACGCCGTGGGCGTCACGACCGGCGTCTCGCGCGTGACCGGCCGGCCTTCGGCGAGCCAGGCCTCCCGTCCCCCATCGACGACGCAGACGGCGTCGTGGCCGTACATGCGGCACGTCCAGAACAGGCGCGTGGCGTGCCGCCCGCCCTGGTCGCCGTACGCCACGACGAGGGTGGAGGGAGTGACGCCGAGGCGCGACATCAGCGCCGCAAACTGCTGCGGCGTGATCACCTCGCCCGAGCTCTCGTCGCCCTCCCGCAGCAGCTCCGTGTGCGGGTCGACCCACAGCGCGCCGGGGACATGGCCCTCGTCGTACGTGGTCGCGCGGTCGGTTCCCGTCTCGACGACGCGGACGTCCCGGTCGTCGAGGTGGCGCGCGAGCCAGTCGGTGGTGACGAGCGGTCCCGGCGCGGTGGTCACGAAGGGTCCTCCTCGAACAGGTCCTTCGCGGCCCGTGCGCCGCGGAAGGGCGGGAATGCGCGATGGAAGGCCTCGTAGGCGGGCGGTCGCGTGCGCCATCGGAGGAAGAACTCCCGGGCGTCTCGCTGACTGCTGTGCGCCGCCAGAGACGTGAGCTTCACGTCGACGAAGCCGTCCGTGGGGATGCGATGCGTCGCCTGCGCCTCGGGGCCTTCCAACTTCAGGTCGTCGATGGCTCCTTCGGGGACGAAGTAGAACACGGCCGGCGGGTCGGTCACCCCGCGCGCCGCTTCCAGCACGGCGTGATGGACGGCGATGTGGTCCGGGTGCCGCGTCACACCGAGCGGTCCGAAGGTGATGACCGCGGTCGCCTTCACGCGCTCGATGCAGCCGGCGACGATGGCGGCGAGCTCGCTTACGGGCGCCTCCCCGAGGTGTCCGTCAACATAGTCCAGCGTCTGCGTCTCCCGTGCGCCGATAACGCGGGCTGAGGCCATGAGCTCGCGCACGCGGAGCGCGCCGACGTCTTCGGGCGAAGCCAGCGGCTCGAGACGTTCGCCGTGCTGCCCGGGCGTGAAGCAGAGCAAGTAAACGGGGAGGCCCTGTGCGGCGTACCGCGCGAGGGTCGCCGAACACCCGAAGGCCTCGTCGTCCGGGTGGGCGAACACGCAGAGAATGGCTGGCACGGGGCGTCCTCTCGCTTCGCCCGTGAACCTATCACGGAACGCCGCGCGGGGGAAGCCTAGTCGGCGTCGGACTTCGCGAAGTAGATCTCGAGGCGGTCGCCCATCTTCTGGGCGCGGACGGCCTCGCGGCCGCTCAGCGCGCGAGGCAGCAAGACGTTCCGCCGCTGGCGTCCCACCTGCACGAGGAGCTCGTCGCCGCGCTGCGAAAGGCGCACCTCCTCACGCGGCACGAACGGAAGGTTCAGGGACAGCACCGCGTGGCCATCTTCGGAGCGCAGCTCCTGCGCGATGCCCCGGTACCGCATCGCCGACGGATCCTGCTCTCCGAACAGCAGTCCCGCCAGCTCGCGCAGACCGTCGACGTCAGCGACCTCGTGCGGCAGGAGGGGCGCATGCAGGATGGGCAGCGGGCTGAACGCCTCTTCGATGAACGTGAGGTGCTCTTGCTGCAGGCGGCGCCACTCGTCGAAGTACGGGTCGTCCGAGGTGACCTCGGGAAGGACCTTGTTCGCGATGACGAGGTCGGTGACGTAGCCGTACAGATTCAGGTACGTGTAGGTGCGCTGGGTCTCGCGGACCACCATGCGTTCGGGATTCATCACGAGACGCATGGAGGCGACCTCGGCGTTCGAGAGCAGCCGGTGAAGGCGCTCGAGCTGGACCAGCAGGTCCTCGGCGGCGTCGAACACCTCCGTGCCGGGCACGGGCATGTCGGTGAACGGACGGACGACCGGGCGCAGCACCTGAGCGAACCGGCGTTCGAGGGGCAAGAGCTTGTCGATCCACCAGTGCGCCGCCTCGGGGAAGGAGAGCAGGCGCAGCGTTTCGCCGGTGGGGGCGGCGTCGACGATGATGACGTCGTAGTCGCCGCTCTCGTAGTGCTGGTTCACCCACAGGAGGTTGGCGAGCTCTTCCATGCCGGGGAGCACGGCGATTTCCTCGGCCGTGACGGCGTCGGCGCCCTGCCAGACCATGAGCGCGACCAGCCACTCCTTGACGGTGCCCCAGTACTTTTCGAGGTTGTAGTAGATGTCGGTCTCCTGGGCCCAGAGGTTGGGCAGAACCTGCGTCGGCTCGGGTCCGAGCCTCGCGTCGAGGCTATCGCCGAGGCTGTGGGCGGGGTCGGTGCTCAGCACGACGGTGCGGCGCCCCATCTCCGCGCAACGGACCGCCGTGGCCGCGGCGATGGTGGTTTTCCCGACGCCTCCCTTGCCCGTGTAGACGATGATGCGGGGCATGGTTAGATGCGCGCCCGTTCGTACTCTTCGCGGAGGTATTCGGCCGTCTTGCCCTTTACCTGCATGAACATTCCTTCGGCCTCGGCGAGCAGCCGCCCGGCGGCGTCCCGCAGCTCGGCGCGCATCTCGATAGCGGGCCCGCGCTGTCGCACCGCTCGCGCCGAAACGGTGAGCGGTTTCCCGAGCGGAACGGGCCGCCGGAACCGCACGCTCATCCGGGCCGTCATCGCGAAGGTCCCCTGGGCGTAGGCC
>DATLZC010000261.1:0-6611 GCA_035574215.1 Dehalococcoidia bacterium
CGGCATGTTCGACCCCGCCACAGGCACGTTCCGCGAATTCCCCACGCCGACGCCGAACTCGCGGCCCTACGCCATCACCATCGCCCGCGACGGCGCCGTGTGGATCACCGAAGAGGCGGGAAATGCGGTGGCGCGCTTCGATCCCGAAACGGAGACATGGCAGGAGTTCTTGATCCCGAGCCCGCAAGCGGCGTGCCGGACCATCGTCGAGGACGCCAACGGCGTCATCTGGTGCCCGGAGTCGGGCCCGTCGAGCCTGTTGCGGCTCGACCCGTCCGCATCCACATCGCAGTAGGAGTAGCGTTCCATGCCCGAAGAGATCGGCCTGTTCGAAGCGATCTACACCCAGAAGGCGATGCGCCGCCTGAAGCCGGACCCCGTGCCGGACGAGCTCGTGCGCAAGACCATCGACGCGGCGATCCGTGCGCCGAGCGGCGGGAACCGCCAACCGTGGAACTTCATCGTCATCCGCGACCCGGAGACGAAGCGCGTCATCGCGGATTACTACAAGCGATCGTGGGACGCGAGCTACGGCGCGATGCCTCCGGGCGCCCTGGAGCAGATGGACGAGCAGGCGCGACGAAACTTCCGGTCGGCGCGCTATCTGGCGGAACATCTGGCCGAGGTCCCCGTTCTCATCCTCGTGTGTCTGCGCGACGCCCCGCCGCCGGGGACGCCCGACATCGTGCGCGCGTCGCACTACGGGTCCATCTTCCCCGCGATCCAGAATCTGATGTTGGCGGCGCGAGGGCTCGGCCTGGGCACGGCCCTCACGACGATACACCGCGCGTACGAGCGCGAGATCAAGGAGCTGCTGGGCGTCCCGGACAACGTGGAAACAGTGGCATTGATTCCGATGGGTTGGCCGAAGGGGCGCTTCGGCCCGGCCGCGCGGCTTCCCGTCGAGAAGGTGACGTACTACGAGCGCTGGGGCGTCACCCGGGCGGGCGGGAGTTGATCGAAGATCGGGCCGCCGCTAGTATTGTGCGAAATCGCACGAATCGGGGGTGGGCCGAGCTCCTCGGCGCACCCGCGCCGGAGCGCTCATGCCCATCGACATCCCGGAAGTCGTCATCGATCGGCTGCCCGTCTACGCACGGGCGCTCGCGCTTCTCGAGGCCAGTGGCCGCGAGGTCGTGAGCTCGCAGGAGCTGGGGGCGCAGCTCGGCGTCACCCCGGCCCAGATCCGGAAGGACCTCAGCTACTTCGGCCGCTTCGGTAAGCAGGGGCGGGGCTACAACGTCCGCCAGTTGCACGAAACCCTCCGCCGGATTCTCGGCCTGGACCGTCACTGGGAGATGGTGCTCGTCGGCGTCGGACAGCTCGGCCGCGCCATCCTCAACTACGGAGGGTTCGAGCCGCAAGGCTTTCGCATTGTGGAGGCGTTCGACGCCGATCCCGCCGTCATCGGAGAACGCATCGGAGGGCTTGTGGTCCGCGATGTCGCGGACCTGCCCCGCGTGATGCGAGGCCGGCAGATCCAGATCGGCATCGTGGCCGTCCCGGCCTCGGAGGCGCAGTCCGTCGCGAACACGCTCATCGAGGCCGGCGTGCGGGCGATCTTGAACTACGCGCCGATCGCGCTTCAGCGCCCCAAAGACGTGCATGTTCGCGACATCGACCCCGTGCTGTCGCTCCAGAGCATGACGTTCTACCTGAAACAGGCGGACGCGCCGTCCAAGTGAAATGCGAGGGGTCGCCTCACGAGCGACCCCTCGCTTTCGTCGTACGTGCCTCAGGCGGCCGTTCCCGTCGTCCGCGTCGCCGGACGCGTCCGACGCCACCAGGCGCGCAGCGCGAACGCTCCAGCGGCTGCGGGCGGGACGATCCACCAGGAGTACACGACGACAGCGAGCACGCCGCTCGCGATGACCGCCAGCGTTTCCAGCGAACGCTCCCACGCTTCCCGAGCCGCGGTCAACGGGTTCGTCACGCCATCGGGCTCGGGCTCGGGCGGACGCGCCTCGGCCGCCGCGGGCGTGAGATGCGCCGTGATCGTCGCCAGCTCGCTCAGGTTCTGCAGCAGGTTGATGCGGCCCTGCGTCTGCTCGATCTCCGCTCGAACCTGATTGATGCGGTCCGTGATGACCAGAATGTCGTCCAGGTCCTGCGCGCGCTCGAGAAAGGCGAGATACTGCCGCTCCGTCGCCTCCAGGTTGCGCAGCCGCGCCTGAAGATCGGAGAACTCCTCAGTGACGTCCGAGGTCTCCGAACTCTCGTTCACGACCTCGACGGCGAGGCCGCGAAGCCGCGCCATCACGCCTTCGAATTCACGGTCGGGCACGCGAATCGTGATGGACCCGACCTGATACTCATCGTCGCCGATGCGCTGCTTGCCCAGGCTCGAGCTCGCCACGAAGCCCCCGACGCCGGTCGCGATGCGCTCCACGTCCTCGAAGGCGCGCGTCACGTTTTCGACGGTCAGGTCGAGCGACGCCGTGCGGATGATGGTACGGTCGAGCGTGGACGCCTCGGTCGCATTCGCCGACGACTCCGCTTCCGCGCCGATGGCGGCGGGCGCGTCGGGCGCTGCAGAATCGCCGGCTGCGCGGGCGCCGACGGCGCCGGCGTTCGTCGCGGGCGCGGAGGTCGTGTCCGAGGGCGCGAAGGGGTTCGGCTCGCGGCGCTCGTCGGTGTCGAAGCTGGACGAGCCGACGAACCACCCGGTGAGGGCGAGGGCCGCGACGGCCACGAGACCGACGATGGCGATGCGCTTGTTCATGTCCGGGTCCTCCTCGCACGCAGCGTTCACGGGGAAGACGCCGGAGGGGGCTCGAAGGTTCCCGGGCTACACGAAGTCCCGCACTTCGTAGGTCCGGCCCATGCGCCCGCGGTAGTAGTCGGCCACGCCGAGCCACATGGCCCGCAGCAGCGTCCACTCTCGCCTCAGGGCAAATCGCAACGACTGAGGAACCCGGGTCGCCCAGAAGTACAGCGTAAACCACGCGTACCGCCAGCGCGATCGCTGGTGCTTTCGCACCAGGTACAGGCGGTTTCGGGTCGCGTAGTACAGCTTGAACGGAGTCATCCAACCGCCGCCGCTGGACCCGCTCTCCCGGTGGTACACGACGGCTTCGGGCACGTAGCGGATGCGGAATCCCCGCTCGCGGGCGCGCTTCAGAAGGTCCGTCTCCTCGTAGTACATAAAGAACGTCTCATCGAAGCGGCCGACCTCCTCGAACAGCGAGCGGGGCACGAGGGCGCAGCAGAAGCTCGCCGTCTCCAGCTCGCGGGGCACGCTCGACGCCGGTCCGTCGGGCTTGCCGTGGAAGGTGTCGCGAAAGAGGCCGAGCGTCCAGTCGAAGCCGCCGGCGTGGGTGCTCACGATGCGGTGATCGAAGTACCAGAGGATCTTCGGGACGACGACGGTGCGCTGGTCTGCGGCGGCGATAAGCGGTCGGAGCGCCCCCGGGGTCGCGACCGCGTCGCTGTTCATGAACAGAACGAAGTCGCAGGGCCCGGCCAGCGCCCGTTCGAGGCCGATGTTGTTCCCCCGGGCGAACCCGAAGTTCTCGTCGCCCGCGATCACCTCGGCGTCGGGCAGCAGATGGCGCACGCGCTCGGCCGTGCCGTCGCTCGAGGCGCTGTCGACGACGATGACGCGCAGCCGCGGGTACTCAAGCGCACGGACGGATTGCGCCCAGTCATCGATGAAGCCCGCGCTCTGATAGGTGACGGTGAGGAGAACGACGGCGGGCTCGTCCCGGCCCTCAGCCATGGCGGGTCCACGAGGCGGCGAATTCGTCGAACGCCTCGCGCCAGTCTCGGAGGACGATGCCCGCCCTGGCGGCGGCGGTATTGGCGAGCACCGAGTACGCGGGTTTGCGCGGTCCGTCGGACCCGTCGTGATACTCCCGCGAACTCACGGGAGTGAGTCGAACGCGCGCCCCTGTGAGTTCGAAGAGGCGCGAGGCCCACGCGAAGCGCGAGGCTTCCCCGGCGTTGGTGAGGTGGTAGACGCCCGATGGCGCTTCGGTCAGAACGAGACGGACGACCGCGCGGGCCAGATCGCGGCACCAGGTCGGCGTCGCCACTTCATCGTCCACGACGCGAAGGTCCTCGCTGGCCGCGGCGGCTCGCAGCAGCTTCGCAGGGAAGTGGCGGTCGCCGTCGCCGTAGAGCCACGCCGTGCGAACGACGTAGAACCGTGCGCAGCGCTCCGTGACCGCCCGCTCGCCGCAAAGCTTCGAATAGCCGTAGGCGTTGATCGGGTTCGGGCTGTCGGATTCCTCGTAGGGCGTCCGCTTTGTGCCGTCGAAGACCTCGTTCGTGCTGATGTAGACGAAGCGAGCGCCGACCTCGCAGGCGGCGCTGACGACGTTGAGCGTCCCGATGGCGTTGACCTGCTGGGCCCGCAGGGGCTCGCGCTCGCATCGCGTGGTGTCGGTGAGCGCGGCGGTGTGGATGACGAGGTCCGGGTGGACGCCGCTCACGGCCTGACGGACGCGAGCCTCGTTCGTCACATCGAGCTCGCGCCGCGTCGGGGCCACGACCTCATGTTCGGCAAGCGCCCGGAGCAGCTCGCGGGCGAGCTGCCCTCCCCCGCCGGTGATGAGCACCCTCATCGCCGGAAGCGTAACGCACCCGCCCAGCGATCGCCAGCGACACGAGGGGCGCGTAACGTGTCGGCGTAATAGGATGGGTTCGGCAGGATGACGTTACAGCGAGACATGCGCCGCGAGTCGGCAGGGACGGCGTGAGCGCCGGACTGCTCCTGCTGATTCCGCTGGGATTCGCCGTCGGCGCGTTCGGCACCATGATCGGCGCGGGTGGCGGCTTTATCCTCGTGCCCGCGCTGCTCCTGCTGTTTCCCGACTACGGTCCCGAGCGGGTCACCGCGATCTCCCTCGGGGTCGTGTGGGCCAACGCCACGTCCGGATCGATCGCGTACGCCCGGCAGGGCCGCATCGACTATGTGACGGGGCTCCTGTTCGCGGCCGCGTCCGTCCCCGGGGTCATCGGGGGCGCGGTGGTCGTGCACAGCGTGCCGGAACGAGCGTTCAGCGCGCTGTTCGCGGCGCTCTTGCTGGTCCTGGCGGCCGTGACCCTGCGGCCAGCGCGACCCCCTATTCAGCAGCCGCGACCTGCGCGCGGCCTCCTCGTCCGCACCGTGGTCACGAGAGACGGTGTCACCTACCGGTACGCCTATCCGGCGTGGCAAGGGATCGCGCTGAGCGCCGGTATCGGGTTCGCATCGAGTCTGTTCGGCATCGGCGGCGGGGTCATCCACGTGCCGGCGATGATCGTGCTCTTCCGGATCCCGGTGCAGTTCGCAGTCGCGACGTCGCACTTCATCCTGGCGTTCATGGCGGGCGGAGCGACGATAGTCCACCTCGTGGATGGAAGCCTGCGGGGCGAGCGCCTGGCGCAGGCGGCGGCTCTGGCGGCCGGGGCCGTGCCCGGCGCCCAGTTCGGCGCCTGGCTCGCCCACCGCACGCATAGCCGGATCATCGTTGCGGCGCTCGCGGTCGCGCTCGTCGCGCTTGCCGGGAGGCTCTTCGCGCACAGCCTGGGTTTCTGACTGGGCGACGCATCGGTCTCCGGACACTTCCCAAGGAGTACACTCAGTCCAGCATGAGCCGCCGTCTCCCCGCAGGGAAACTTCCGCACGACCTGCTCGCCCGCCTCCTGGCGGAGGTCGCGCCGGCCGATCCGCGCGTGCTTCTCGGGCCCGGCGTCGGCCGGGACGCCGCCGTGCTCGATCTGGGAGATCGCGTGCTCGTCGCAAAGGCGGACCCCGTCACGTTCGCGACCGACCTCATCGGCTGGTACGTGGTCAACGTAAACGCGAACGACGTCGCCTGCCTCGGGGCCACGCCCCGATGGTTCATGACGACGGTGCTGCTGCCCGAGGGAGCGGCGCCCGACCTGGCCGAGACCATCTTCCACCAACTGGGGGACGCGTGCTCGCGCCTGGGAGTGGCGCTGGTCGGCGGTCACACCGAGATCACCGTGGGGCTCGACAGGCCCATCGTCGCCGGCGCGATGCTGGGCGAAGCCACCCGCGACGAGATCGTCTGGCCCGAAGGAGCGCAGGAGGGCGACCACATCCATCTCACGAAGGGGATCGCGGTCGAGGGCACGGCCCTGCTCGCTCGGGAGGCTGCGCAGGAACTCGAGCGCGCGGGCGTGTCGCGGAAAGTCCTCGAGCGGGCCGCGGCGATGCTGTTCGAACCGGGGATCAGCGTCGTCCAGGACGCCCTCACCCTGCGCGGCGCCGCGCGCGTGCGCGCGCTGCACGACCCCACGGAGGGAGGGCTGTCGACGGCGTTGTACGAGCTCGCCGTGGGCTGCGGGCGCGCGCTTCGTGTGTGGGACGTCGAGACGGTCGCACTTCCCGAGACGCGGGAGGTGTGCGGAGCGCTGGGCCTCGACCCGCTGGGCCTGCTGGCTTCGGGGGCGTTGCTCGCGGCGCTGCCCGACGAGGACTGCGAGAGGGCGACGCAGGCGCTGGAACGCAAGGGAATTCCGTCGTTTTGCATCGGGCGCGTCGTGGCGGGTCCTCCAGCGGTTATAATGGTCGGACCGGAGGGGGAGTCGCCCTTGCGCCGGTTCGAGCGAGACGAGCTGGCGCGTCTGTTCGAGGGGCTGCTTTCCCGAGGCCCGGCGGG
>DATLZC010000262.1:0-7083 GCA_035574215.1 Dehalococcoidia bacterium
TCCCGCTGCTACAATGCGGTGAATTCCCTCACAACCGGTCCGCCCGGGGCGGACACGAAGGAGCGACATGCCTGAGAAGATCGTCCTCGCCTATTCGGGCGGGCTGGACACGTCCGTCGCCATTCGCTGGCTCAAGGAGGAGCGCGGGTACGACGTCGTCGCCCTCACGGCCGACGTCGGCAACGAGAAGGACCTGCGCGCCATCGAGGAGCGCGCCCTCGCTACGGGGGCCAGCCGCGCCGTCGTCATCGACGCCAAGGCCGACTTCATCCGCTACTTCGCGTTTCCTGCGCTCGCGGCGGGGGCGGTGTACGAAGGCGCGTACCCGCTCGCGACCGCCCTCGCGCGGCCGCTCATCGCGAAGCTGATGGTCGACGTCGCCCGCGAGGTCGGCGCCACGGCGGTCGCCCACGGCTGCACGGGCAAGGGCAACGACCAGGTGCGCTTCGACGTGAGCGTCCAGGCGCTCGCGCCGGACCTCAAGATCGTCGCGCCCCTGCGCGAGTGGAACATGCGCACCCGGGAGGAGGAGATCGAGTACGCCCAGCGCCACGGCATCCCCGTCCCGGTGACGAAGGCGAGCCCCTACAGCGTCGACGAGAACCTCTGGGGCCGGAGCATCGAGGCGGGGCCGCTCGAGGACCCGTGGACCGAGCCACCCGAGGAGATCTACGCCTGGACGAAGCCGCTCGACGCCACGCCCGCGCAGCCGCGGTACCTCGAGATCGGCTTCGAGCACGGCATCCCCGTGAGCCTCGACGGTGAAGAGATGGACGGCGTCACGCTCGTGCAGACGCTGAACCGCCTCGCCGGCGAGTACGGCGTCGGGCGCATCGATCATCTGGAGGACCGGCTCGTCGGCATCAAGAGCCGCGAAATCTACGAAGCGCCGGCGGCGGTGACGCTGCTCCGTGCGCACGAGGCGCTCGAGCACATGACGCTGACGAAAGCGCAAATCCGGATGAAGGCCATCGTCGCCCAGGAGTACGCCGACCTCATCTACAACGGCCTCTGGTTCAGCGCGCATCACCAGGACCTGGCGGCGTATGTCCAGAGCACTCAGCGCCACGTCACCGGCACGGTGCGGGTGCGCCTCCACCGCGGCCACGCGACGCCTGTCGGAGTGAAGTCGCCCAAGGGGCTGTACGACTACGCCCTCGCGACGTACGACCAGGCGGACCAGTACGACCACACCGCCGCCGAGGGGTTCATCCGGATCTGGGGGCTGCCGCTCAGGGTGCAGGCGCGGAAGCAGTTGCTCGCTGAGCCGAGCGATCCGCTGCGCATCGCGGGCCCCGGGGAATGACGGAGCCGCCTTCGCCCGTGAGGGGCGTGGCTCCGCCGGAGCGTGTCAGCGCGAGGCCGCGCCGTCAGAAGTACGGGCGGAGCATGTGGTAGGCCCACCAGAGGACGCCCACCAGCAGCAACGTATACAGGAACTCGCCGATGTTCATCGCGACCCGTTTCGTGCGGGGATGCGCCGCAGCGGCGCCGTAGTATAGCCCCTCGGCAATAAAAACGTAACGGTTCGGTGAACGTTTCTCGGGGTTCCCCCTCCCCTGGCGCCCGCGTAATATCCTTCCTACACGGCTGGAAGGGGGTGCGCGATGACGGCTGTCGAGCCTCGGGCCGGGACCCTCGCGCCGCCGGAACGCCCCGGCGGACAGGGCCTCGACCCCAATCAGTACGAATCGGGCGAGCGGGCTATCGCCCTGCTGCTCACCCACGACGTGGTGGGTCCGCAGACCGACTTCGTGGCGACGTACCGCGACGGCGCGTATGAGGTGTGGGCCCGCCGCGGGATGATTCGCTTTCAGCGTCTCTATGCCGCGGGGGGAGGCTACGAGTACCGCGTCATCGAGCAGATCGGCGAAAACCCCATCGAGCGTCAGGACTGGCGCGCCATCTCGACGGTCGCGGAGGAGCTCGCCGCGGCCGCGGCGTCCGGCCATCCCACCGACGACCCTGACCGTGCGTACATCGAGCCCGGACAGACGACGTATCCCTTCGCCTACGAGCGCATCGCGCAGCTCTTCGACAGCCCCAACGCGCCCGACCTCGTGGTGAACCCGAAGTCGTACGCCTTCGGGCGGCAGATCGGGCAGCACGGCGCGCTCGACGTCGTGCAGTCGCGTTCGCCGCTGGTGTTCTTCGGGCCCGGCGTGCGCCCCGGCGTCGTCGACGCGCCCGCGCGCCAGGTCGACGTCGCCCCCACCATCTGCCGGCTCATGGGCTTCCCGCTCATCGACGGCCGCGACCTCACCGGACGCACGTCGTCCGAGCGCGGCGTCCCGCCCGACGTGTACCTGCGCCGTCAGGACGGGCGCGCGCTCGACGAGGTCATCGACGAGGCGGCGCCGGCGCGTCCCGAGCGCGTCTACCTGTTCCTCATCGATGGCCTGAGCAACAGCGAGCTCCTCCGGCGGCTCGAGTCGAACGCGGACGAGATCCCGAACCTGGCGCGCCTCGTGCGGGGCGGTTGCTTCTTCCGGTACGGGTCCATCACGAACTTCCCGAGCATCACGTGGCCGAGCCACAACACCATCGGGACCGGCGCCTGGTGCGGCCACCACGACATCGTGAACCCGACATACTACCTGCGCGAGCGCCGCGAAACGGTGACGCCGCAGGGCCAGCAGTTCGACACCGCGAAGTTCCTCGGGCCCGGCGTCGAGACGCTGTTCGAGGCGTTCCACCGCGTCTACGGCCCGTGGGACGGCGCCCATGGCGGCGCCTTCACCGCCTCCATCCACGAGCCCTGCACCCGCGGCGCCGACCACGCGACGCTGGAGCGCCGCCTCGTCGGGGACCGCGAGCGGCTCAAGGCCCTGAACGAGGAGTTCGATTGGGTCCTGCCTCGCTGGCGCGCCGACGGCCACGAAGCCGCCGTCCGCGAGTCCATCGTGGACAACCGGGGCCTCGCTCAGGTGAAGCAGCTCTACACTGACCCCGGCCATCCGCCGCCCGCGTTCATGTTCCACGAGATCGTGCTGTGCGACGGCGTCGGCCACGACTACGGGCCGCACTCCGAGGGCCTGTGGGACGCCCTGCGCGACACCGACCGGCGCATCGGCGCCGTCCTCGACCTGTTGACGGAGCTCGCCCTGTTCGACTCGACGCTCTTTGTCGTGACCACGGACCACGGGATGGCCGCGACTGACGTCTCGCTGAAGGCCGACCAGACCGCGCTGCTGGCGCAGGAGGGCATGGCGGTGGTGGCGACGCCGCCCATGGTCTACCTGCTGGACATGGCGGTCGACATCATGGTCGCCGCCGATGGCCGGACGGCGACCATCACCGTCGTCGAGAACGACCCCGACGAGCGTGGCGAGTGCCCGCCCGTCGAGGGGGCAGAGGTGACCGTGGTGGGCCCCGGGGGCCGCGCGCTGGCGCACGCCCGCACCGACGCTGCGGGGGTGTGCGGCGTCGCGCTTCCGGTGTCCCTCGAGCCGAGGCAGATCGTGCTCTCCGTCCACCACCCGCGCTTCAACCCGCGGCGCCTGCGTCTCGACGGCACGCCCGTGCTGGAGGACCTGCGGGGGCGGCTGTACGGGTCGAAGCTCATGTCCTGAGGCAAGGGCGACGCCTTGCAGCGGTTCGAATCGCGGGCTGGCGCTGCGGAAGGCTGGGAGCCGAGCGAGGGCTCGATTCAATCCCGACAGACTTCGAGGTCGGTACTTGATAAGATGGGCCCCGAGCGGGAGGGGGACCGGTGGCAGAACATTCGACCATTGAGTGGACGCAGGCGACGTGGAACCCGGTGACGGGGTGTACGAAAGTTTCCCCGGGTTGCGCCCACTGCTACGCGGAGACGTTCGCCGAGCGGTTTCGTGGCGTTCCGGGACATCCCTATCAGCAGGGCTTCGACCTGCGTCTTTGGCCTGAGCGTCTGCCCCTTCCACTGCAATGGTCGCGGCCACGGATGATTTTCGTTAACTCGATGAGCGACTTGTTCCACGAGGACGTGCCAGATGACTTCATCGCTGAAGTCTTCGACGTCATGACACGTGCTTCCTGGCATACGTTCCAGGTCCTCACCAAGCGAGCGGAACGGCTCGTAGAAATGGCGCGCCGCCTGCCCTGGCCGAACAACGTCTGGATGGGCGTTAGTGTGGAAAATCAGCGGTTTGTTTCGCGGGCAGACCTGTTGCGACAGACGCCCGCTCGCGTGAAGTTCCTATCGTGCGAGCCGCTCTTGGGTCCACTCCGACTGGACCTGCATGGCATCGACTGGGTCATCGTCGGAGGCGAGTCGGGGCCGGGCGCTCGCCCGATGCGCCCCGAGTGGGCTCGAGATGTCCGGGAGCAGTGTCAACGGGCTGGGGTGCCGTTCTTCTTCAAGCAATGGGGCGCTCACGACGAACGAGGCTTGCGCGTCGGGAAAGGTAAGGCCGGGCGCTTGCTCGACGGCCGGACGTGGGAAGAAATGCCGGCGGTTTGCTGGTCCTCCTCGGGGCCCCGTCGGAGTCGACGAACTGTGGACCCACGGGGCATACAGCGTGTGGGGCGCTATTCGCAGGGATGCGTGGATGACAGACGAATTCTGGGAAGAGCAGGCTGACCAGTCTAGGGTAAAAACGGACATCGTCGTCGCCTACTTGGACGCCTGGTGGCAAATCATGAAAGCCCGGGCCACCAGGGTCGCCTACGTCGATCTCTATTCAGGTCCCGGCCGCTTTCGGGACGGCACCGAATCCACACCGCTTAAGGTCCTTAGGAAGGCCTTGGAGGATGCAAGGCTCTCTTCATCCTTGATGACGCTTTTCAATGACATCGAGATCGACTACAGCCGTCAGTTGGAGTTCGAAATTCAACGCCTGCCTGGAATCGGCCGGCTTCGGTTCCCGCCGATCATCAAACACGGACCCGTCTCAGACGATATCGAGCACGAGCTCGAGACGGCGTTCGCAGGCGTGCCCACGCTCAGTTTCTTGGACCCGTGGGGCTACAAGGGCCTTTCGGCAAATCTGTTGGGGAGGCTGGTGCAGGGATTCGGCTGCGACGCCATCTTCTTCTTCAACTACAACCGCGTTCAGTCCGGAGTCAGCAACGACCGTGTCGAGGCCCACATGCGGGGACTTTTCGGGGCCTTACGCCTTGCGGGCCTCAGGGATCAATTGCGGGCGCTGCCACCGCAGGAGCGCGAACGCGCAATCAGCAGGGCGTTGGCTGATTCGCTCGCCGAACACGGCGCCCCTCTAATGCTCCCGTTCAAAGTCTGGACTCCGCGCAAGCGCATCAGCCATTACCTTTGCTTCATCACCAAGAACAAGACGGCTTACCTGATTATGAAAGAGATCATGGCCCAGCACGGTTGGGCGGATGAGGATGGAGTCCCTCGTCTTGAGTACGTTCCTCAGCGCAGCGGCAGGCAACTTCAACTGTTTGAAGTACAACGGCCCATCCGTAACCTTGGCGTCGATCTCGCTCGAACGTTCCAAGGTCGGACGCTTCAGGTGCGAGACGTGGTTTCCGAGCACAATGTTGGAACCCCGTTTGTGAAGGCCAACTACAAGAAGGTCCTTTTGGAGATGGAGGCTAAAGGGCAGGTCGCGTGCGAACCGCCCGCGGATCGGCGGCGGAAGCAGAAAGGAAGGCCGACCCTCGCGGACACTGTGCGGGTCACGTTCCCGCCTTCGCCCTAGCCGTACGGTCACACACTCCGGCGCGCGTGCCGCCGGCACTGGCCGCTGCCGTCTGTACGGTGTGTAGCGACGTGCCGGTCAGTGGTATATACTACGGTGCGAATCGTATTACAACAGGCGAGGCCGTGTCTACCGTAACGCTGTCTGAGAAGGGTTGGGTCGTCATTCCCCAGGAGATCCGCGAGAAGTACGGGCTGCGAAAAGGCGACAAGGTGCATGTCGTCGACCTGGGTGGACACATCTTCCTGGTTCCCGCGGCGAAGGACCCCATCGCGGCGGCGCGCGGCATGTTCAAGGGCGGACCTCGGATGACGAGGGGACTCCTGGAAGACCGGCGCGAAGAGCTGGAGAGGGAGGAGCGCGGCTTACCTCCTCCGGGGCCCGAGCGGTGACCGCTCCACGCCCCTCGTACGTTCTCGACGCGTTCGCCGTACTGGCTCTCTTCAGGGATGAACCTGGGGCCGACGCTGTGGAGGACCTCATCCGCCGGGCCCGACAGGGCGATGCGTTTCTCGCGATGAGCGTCGTCAACCTCGGCGAGGTCGTGTACCGCACCATTCGAGAACGCGGCGTAGAGGCCGCCGCTGACGCCCTCGCACGGATCGGAGAGCTGCCAGTCGAAGCTGTAGAGGTCGACCGAGCGCTGGCCACGGACGCCGCCTACCTCAAGGGTCGACATCGCATCAGCTATGCCGACTGCGTGGCCGCGGCGCTCGCCAGGCGTCTGGGCGCGACGCTCGTCACAGGCGACCCGGACTTTCGTGTGCTGGAAAGCCTGCTCACGGTCGAGTGGCTCCCGACGACGTAACGGGCGACATCCGAACGCGGCGGGGGCCGCCTCCGCATACCCACACGGGTCTTCGGGCGATGGGCGTTGGCCCGCATCGAGGGAAGAGATGCTTCGCCCTCGCTGCGCTCGGCCTCAGCATGACCCTGGACCGCTTCGCGGCTGGTAGGCCATGTGGCGAAGGCCACCCTGAAGGGTGGCCTTCAGGAGGTGGGAGTGCGCTCGGGGCGCGCATCAAGCCACGCTTCAGCGTCGCCGGCGCGCCAGGGCGCGAGGCGACCTCCCCAAAGTCGCGGCGCGGGCGCGGCGAAGGGGGCCGGAATGTCATGCTGAGGAGGCCGCAGGCCGACGAAGCATCTCCTGTCCCCCCAACCCGGACATGTCCCGCTTCAGCGGAGACGTTCTCGGCTGACTGCTCCCCTTCGTCCCGGCCGTGCCGGGGCGCGGCCAAAGAACACATCCACCGGCGGGACCTGCCCGCCGTGCGTTCCGGTGGCCGGGCTTCGCGCTGTTTGCCCGTCTCGGGGGCGCTGCCCTACACTTGACGGCGCAATGCCCTCTTCTTCGAAGCGCGAGTGGATCGAACGCACGTACCGCCCCGCCGTCGAGAAGACCGGCGAGCGGGCCACGCCGTTCCAGACCAGCTCCGGT
>DATLZC010000263.1:0-5749 GCA_035574215.1 Dehalococcoidia bacterium
CCCCTTTGTGAAGGCCACGCTTCAGCGTGGCCGACGAGACGATACGGCACCACGGGTTCCCCCAGTATGAAGGCCACACTTCAGTGTGGCCGGCGAATCATGGGGCCACCCCGGGCAGGCTGAAGCCTGCCCTTCATGGAGAAGGGGCTGGCCGCATCCCCTTCCCCCTTCGTTGAAGGCCACGCCTTTCCCCATTGACGAAGGCCACGCTTCAGCGTGGCCGGCGGGTCATATGCGCGGGGCACGCTCCTGCCATGGGCCGTCGGCCACCCTGAATGATGGCCTTCATGGGCAGGGGAGGTGCCGCCGCGCGACCGAGGCAGCGGCGGGGCGCGATCGTTCCCCATATGAAGGCCACGCTTTAGCGTGGCCGGCAGGCCTGCGCGGCGGCGCCGGGCGTCAGTAGCCGCGTTCGGGGTCGACCACATTGCGCAAGGGCTCGCCCGCCAGGAAGCGGCGGATGTTGTCGGTGAAGATCCCTACGGCGCGGCGATTGTAGATCTCGGTCCCACCCGAGATGTGCGGCGTCAGAATCACGTTCTCGAGGTCCCACAGCGGGCTGTCCGCAGGCAGCGGCTCGCGCTCGAAGACGTCGAGCGCGGCGCCCGCGATCCAGCCTTCGCGCAGCGCGCGCACGAGGTCGCCTTCGACGACGATGGGCCCGCGCGCGATGTTCACGAGCACCGCCGTCGGCTTCATCGCCCGCAACTGCGGTTCCGCGATCATAGCCCGCGTCTCCGGCGTGAGCGGCGTCGCGAGAACCACGTAGTCGCTCTCGCGCAGGAGCGACGCGAGCTCGGAGGGTGGCAGCACTTCGTCCGCGTGCTCGTCGGACGTACGGGCGCTGACGGACCGCCGGATGCCGAGGACGCGGCAGCCGAACGCTTTCGACAGCCTCGCGACCTCGCGCCCGATGTTTCCCATCCCCACGATGCCCACGGTCTTGCCGTGGAGCTCCGACGGCAGGAAGCGCGCCCACTCGCGCCGAAGCTGCGCGCGGAAAAACCGGGGCGCTCCCTTGGCGAACATGAGCATCACGGCGAGCACGTACTCGCCGATGGGCGTGGCGTGCAGGCCGCTCGCCGTGGTGACGATGACTCCGCGGCCCACGAAGCCGCTCTGCAGGAGCCGGTCGGCGCCCGCGCTGGTGAGCTGGATCCACTTCAGGTTGGGCGCGACGTCGCGAATCTCGCCCGCGCCCGTGAACGCCTCGTGAAGCTGCGCGCCCCAGAATCCGAAGATGACGTCGGCGTCGCGGAACGCCCCTTCGATCCCCGCACGGACCGCAGCCGCCTCGGCCTCGCTCGGATAGAGGCCACGCAGCGCGCGCCGTTCGGTCTCTGCCAGCACGCGCACCTCGACGCGCGGGTCGACGGCTTCGATCTCGCGCACAAGCTCGGCTTCCAGCGGGAACGTCACCAGGATCCGGAGTCTGTCCATTCGGTCCTCCTCGGGGTCAGCGCCCGTAGGCGAGACGGTCGATCAGCCATCGGGGCAGCCGCGCCTCCTCCATCTGCCGCTGCGTGGCCGCGATGTCGTACGGCACGCGGAAGAAGCGTACGACGCGCGTGTCGCTGTCGTACAGCGCATAGGCGGCGCGCGGGTCGCCGTCGCGCGGCTGGCCGACGCCGCCCGGATTCACGATGGCCCGCGCTTCCCCGAGCGTTACGGTTTCATCCGGCTCCACCGGGCGGAGCGAGACGCCGCCCGTCCTCCGGGCGACGGCGACGAACGGGATGTGGGAGTGCCCCACGGCGCTGTACGGTGTCTCCTGACGCGCGAGCTGGTCCGCCGCCTGCCGTTCCGACAGCAGATACTCCCAGATGGGCGAGCGCAGCGTCCCGTGCACCAGGGTGAAGTCGCCGGCGCGCTCGACGTGGGGAAGCGATGCCAGCCACCGCTTCCGCTCGTCGTCGAGCGTCGCGCGGGTCCACAGCGCAGCCCGGGCGGCGGCGTCGTTGAAGTCCTCGACGCCGAGCTCGCCGCAGGCCGCGAGGTCGTGGTTCCCGGCGACGGCGCGGTGCGGGTGCTGACGCAGGAGGTCGATGCACTCGGCGGGCCTGGGGCCGTAGCCGACGATGTCGCCGAGACACCAGACCTCGTCGAAGCCGCCCTGGTCTCGGGCGTGCGCGAGGACGGCCTCGAAGGCGACCAGGTTGGCGTGCACGTCGGCGATGAGCGCGGCCCGCACGGCCTCCGTCCTCCCGTGGAGGGCATGGTAGCCCGCGGCGCTGAGGCAGACCAGCCGGCTCCGGCGCGTCGCCGCCCACACCCGTATAATCCCGGCGTGAGAGTGGCCGATCTCGGCGAGTTCGGGCTCATCGCCCGGCTGCAGGAGCGTCTCGACGCCCGCGGCGTCACGGGCGCGCCCATCGTCGGCATCGGCGACGACGCCGCGGTCTGGGCCGCCGACCGCTTCGAGATCGCCACCACCGATACGCTGGTGCAGGGCGTTCACTTTCCCGAGCGGCCGCGGAGCTGGCGGCGCCTGGGCTGGAAGGCCCTCGCCGTCAACGTCAGCGACGTCGCGGCGATGGGCGGAACGCCCGCGTACGCGCTGGTCACGCTCGCCCTGCCCGGAGATCTCCCGGCGGACGACGTCTTCGACCTGTACGAGGGGCTCGCCGACTGTGCGAAGGCGTACGGCGTCGCCGTGGCAGGAGGCGACGTCGTCGCGGCGCCCGTCGTCGTCGTCACCGTCGCGCTGAACGGCTGGGCGCGTGTCGGTCCCGACGGAGACGCCGCGCTCCTCCGGCGGGACGCCGGCCGGCCGGGCGACGTCGTGGCGGTGACGGGACATCTGGGCGCCGCGGCGGCCGGCGTCCGCCTGCTGCTCGGGGCGACGGCTCTGCAGGATGCGGCGGAACCGCTGTTGAGGGCGCAGGAGCGCCCCGAGCCCCGGCTCGACGCCGGACGCGCGGCGCTCGACGCCGGCGTGCGGTGCGCCATCGACGTGAGCGACGGTCTCGTGCAGGACCTCGGCCACATCTGCGAGCGGAGCCGCTGCGGCGCCGTCCTGTGGGCCGAGAAGGTTCCCGTCGCCGTCGAGCTCGTGGCGGCGTTCCCGGACGACGCCCTCGAACTCGCGCTGTCCGGGGGCGAGGACTACGAGCTCCTGTTCACCGGGACGCCGGCGCAGGTCGAGGCCGTGCGGCGGGCGGTGGACGTGCCGGTGACGGTCGTGGGCGAGCTGGTGGAGGGGCCTCCGCGGGTCCGTATCGAGGGGCCGGGCGGCCGCGAGCTGCACGTGGGGGCCGGGGGCTGGAACCACTTTGCTGGGAGGCGCGCGCCGTGACGGAGATTGCGCTGGTGTCGCGATCCGCCGCGCAGACGCGGCGCCTCGGGGAGCGCATCGGGCGGGCGCTCGCCGCGGGCGATGTGGTGCTGTTGCAGGGGGAGCTGGGCGCAGGCAAGACGGTGCTGGCCCAGGGTATCGGCCGCGGGCTCGATGTCACGGCGGCCATCAAGAGCTCGTCGTTCGTGCTCGTGAATGAATACGCCGGGCGGCTCCGGCTGTATCACGCCGACCTCTACCGGCTCGAAGATCCGCGCGAGGTCTTCGATCTCGCCCTCGAGGAGACGGCGAAGGACGGGGTGCTGGTCGTCGAGTGGCCCGAGCGGGCGTGGGAAGAGCTTCCCCGCGAGCGTCTCCTGGTGCGGCTCGCGTACGGCGCGACGCCGTCCGAGCGTCGCATCGATTTGGTGGCGGAAGGGGCCCGGTACGAAGCGCTGTTGAAGCGGTTGCGCCTGCGGGCTACGTCTCGAGGAGCGCGATCTCCGTCTCGACCGGCGCCTTCAGGCTCGCGACGACGGCGCAGTACTTCGTGACCGCGAGGTCGACGGCGCGCCGAGCCTTCTCGGCGTCGAGCCCCCGTCCCGACAGCTCGAACCGCAGCCGGAAGCGGGTGAACGGCCACGGCGGGTCGGGCTCCTGATCGCCCTCGACCTGGATGCGCATGCCGCGCAGGTCTTGCCGCTGCTTGCGGAGGATGTCGACGACGTCGTACGCGGCGCAGGCGCCCAGCGACGCGAGCAACAGGGCTGTGGGCTTGAAGCCGGCTTTCGCCCCGTCGTCGCCGCGGGCGTCGATGACGATGGCGCCACCGTCGCCGTCCTCGGCCACGAACTGGTGTCCCTTGATCCAGCGCAGCGTGGTCTCCATGCTGTCCCCTAGCGTAACGGCTCCCGTCGGGAGCGCCAACGGCCGTTCGCCGCGGAAACGGAGGCCGATGGATGGAACTCTCGATCGACACCGCGGGTGACCGCGCCGGCATCGCCCTGTCGCGAGAGGGTCGGGTAGTGGCCGAGCGCTCGTGGCATTCGGGGCGGCGCCACACGAGCGAGCTCATGCCGGCCATCGACGACCTCCTGCGACAGTGCGGGACGGCGAAAGACGATCTCACCGCCGTGTTCGTGAACATTGGACCGGGGAGCTACTTCGGGCTGCGGGTCGGCGTGAGCACGGCGAAAGGCCTCGCGTACGGCCTGGAGATACCGCTAGTGGGCGTCGGTCGGCTCGAGCTGGACGCGTACCCGTATCTGGGATACCCGGCGCGGCTCGTGCCGGTGCATCGCGCCGGACGGGGAGAGGTGGCGTGGGCGGTGTATCTCACGGCGGCGGGCGTCACGGTCGAGCAGCTCTCGCCGCGCGCCACGAGCCCGGAGACCATGCTCGCGATGGTCGAGGAACCGGCGCTCTTTTGCGGCGAGCTCGACGCCGAGCTGAGGGCGACACTCGAAGTGGCGGGCCGGTGGGCGGCGCCGCACGTGAACGCCGAGCGTCGGCCGTCGTGCCTGGCCGAGCTCGGCTGGCGGCGGCTGCGCGAGGGCCGAACCCATGATCCTAAGACGCTCGCGCCCCTATACTTGCGGGAGCCCGCTATCGGGCCGCAATCCACCTGAACGCGACGGAGGACGGATGGAACGAACGCTGGTGCTGGTGAAGCCGGACGCCATGCAGCGAGGCCTCGCAGGCGAGATCCTGGGGCGTCTGGAGCGGCGGGGCCTGAAGATCGTCGGACTGAAGTTGCTGCAGGTCGACGAGGCGCTGGCGCGCCGGCACTACGCGGTTCACGAGGGGAAGCCGTTCTTCGAAAGCCTGGTCCGGTACATCACGTCGAGCCCCATCATCGCCGCCGTCTTCGAAGGCGCCAACGCCGTCGCGCTGGTCCGCAACACGATGGGCGCCACCAATCCCGTCGACGCCGCTCCCGGCACCATCCGGGGCGACCTCGCCCTCGAGATCGGGCGCAACCTCATCCACGGCTCGGACTCACCCGAGAACGCGCAGAAGGAGATCGACCTGTTTTTCCGCGCGGACGAGCTCGTCACGTGGGAGCGGGAGACGGATCGCTGGATCTTCGAAGAACCGCGCTACTGAATGCGGACGACCTCGCGCGCCCGCGCCCAGAGCTGTTCGAGGTTGTAGTACGCCCGCTGCTCCGGGGCGAACAGGTGAACGATGACGGAGCCGAAGTCGACCAGCACCCAACCGGAGTCGATCTCGCCCTCGTGCCGGAGCGGGCTGACGGCGTCGTTCGCCTTGAGGTCGCGGTCGAGCGCTTCGATGAGCGCGCCCATGTGCCGCGGGTTGATGGCCGACGCGATCACGAAATAGTCGGCGAAGCTGGCGACGCGGGAGATATCGAGGAGGACGACATCTTCGGCTTGCCGGTCAGAGAGCAGGTCGACGATGCGTCGAGCGAGTTCCCCAGGTTGCAGAAGCAGCCACCTCTCAGAGGCCCGATCT
>DATLZC010000264.1:0-5159 GCA_035574215.1 Dehalococcoidia bacterium
GCCGGCCGATCTTCTCTTGATCCATCACCGGGGCGGGCGTATCATCACGGTCGCCTGTGAACCCTCACGCAAACGTTAAGGCGCCCGGAATCCAGGAGGTGCGCGGATGACCCAGCAGGCGCCGTCGGTCGTCACCGACGAGATGCGCGCGCTCATCGGCAAGGAGGGCGAGCCCATCACCCTCGAGGTCGAGAAGACCGGCTGCCGGATGTTCGCCCGCGCCGTCGGGCACACCGACCTCATCTTCTACGACGAGGAGTACGCGAAGTCGAAGGGCTATCGCAGCATCGTCGCGCCGCCCGGCTTTTTCGGGACCCCCGTGTACCGTCCCGGCGGGGGCCGGGGCGACGCCGAGATGGGCGGGCGTGGGTTCTCCGTCCCGTACAAGCGGGTGTTGAACGGCGGCACCGAGTACGAGTACTTCGACACCGTCTGCGCAGGCGATGTCCTCGAGGCCCGCACCAAGATCACGGGCTTCCAGGAGCGCGTGGGCAGCATCGGCCCGATGCTCATCACCACGCGGGAGACCACGTACACCCGCAAAAGCGACGGTACGGTCGTCGGCAAGATGTACGGCACCGTCATCCAGTACTGACGGGCGAGGAGGGCGCCATGGCGACGCAGGTCTACTGGGAAGACGTCAAGGAAGGCGACGAGATCCCGCAGCTCAAGAAGAACTGCTCGACGCAGCAGCTCGTGCTGTGGGCCGCCGCCTCGGGCGACTTCTATCAAATCCACTATGACCAGGACTTCGCCCGCGCGACCGGCCTCAAGGGCATCATCGTGCACGGGGCCCTGAAGAACGCGTTCCTCGGGCAGCTCCTGCATGACTGGGTGGGCGAGCAGGGACGCATCAAGCGCTTCGGCTGCAGCTACCGGGGAATGGACTACCCAAACCAGGACATCATCTGCCGGGGCGTCATCACCAGGAAGTACGTGGAGAACGGCGAGCACCTGGTCGACCTCGACATCTGGACGGAGAATCCGGAGGGACAGAAGACATCCCCCGGCACCGCGACGGTGGCGCTGCCGTCGCGAGGATGAGGAGAGCGATATGCCCGGAGCGCTCGAGGGACGCGTCGCCGTCGTGACCGGGGCGGGCCGGGGCATCGGCCGCGGCATCGCGCTGCTCTTCGCCCGCGAAGGGGCGAAGGTCGTAGTCAACGACGCCGGCGTCAACGTGGACGGCACAGGGCACGACAACGGCCCGGCAGACCAGGTGGTGGAGGAGATCCGCGCCGCGGGGGGCGAGGCGGTCGCCAGCTACGACTCCGTGGCCACGATGGAGGGCGGCGAGAACATCATCCGCAAGGCGGTGGACACCTGGGGCCGCATCGACATCCTGGTGAACAACGCGGGCATCCTGCGGGACCGGATGATCTTCAACATGACCGAGGAGGAGTGGGACGCGGTCATCGCGGTCCACCTGAAGGGCGCCTTCGCCTGCACGAAGCCGGCGTCGGTGCTGATGCGCCAGCAGCGCTTCGGGCGCATCATCAACATGTCGTCGACCTCGGGGCTCATCGGCAACGCCGGGCAGGCCAACTACGGGGCGGCGAAGGCGGCCATCGCCGGGTTCACCCGGGTGGTGGCGCGCGATCTGGGACGCTACGGCGTGACCTGCAACGCCATCGCGCCGGGCGCGGCCACGCGGCTCACGGCGACGGTCTCGGACCGCGCCCGCGAGCTGCGCCAGCGGGCGGGGATCCAGGGGCCGGGGGGCCAGCGCCCGCAGACGGCCGCGCCGCAGCTCCGCGACCCGGAGTACATCGCCCCCATGGTCGCGTATCTGGCCAGCGACATGGCGTGGAACATCAACGGCTGGGTCTTCCACGTGTCCGGCGGCTCGGTGTCGCTCGCGTACCATCCGCTGCCGATGCGCACGATCTGGAAGCCGGGGATGTGGACCCTCGAGGAGCTGATCGAGGTGGTGCCGAATCAACTCATGGCCGGCATCCCGAATCCGGCGCCGCCCGCGCCCGACCTCGACATTCCGGGCCGGCCGGCCGCACAGGCGGCTACGCAGCCGGCGACCGCTCCCGGCGCATAGGAGAACACGATGGGCGAACGACTCAAAGGACGCACAGCGGTGGTCACCGGGGCCGGCCGGGGCATCGGCCGCGAGATTGCGCTGGCGCTGGCTCGCGAGGGCGCCAACGTCGTGGTCAACGACTACGGCGTCAATGTCGACGGGACGCAGCCCAGCGAAGGCCCCGCGAAGGAGGTAGCGGACGAGATCCGCGCCTTCGGCGGGAACGCTGTCCCGAACTTCGACACCGTGGCGACGGTGGAGGGCGGCGAGCGGATGATCCGGCAGGCCCTCGACACGTTCGGCCGGCTCGACATCCTCGTCAATGTCGCCGGCATCCTGCGTGACCGCATGATCTTCAACATGACCGAGGAGGAGTGGGATGCGGTCATCGCGGTGCACCTGAAAGGGCACTACTGCACCACGAAGCCGGCCTCGGTCATCATGCGCCAGCAGCGGTACGGACGGATCATCAACTTCACGTCGATCTCGGGGCTTGGGGGATTGCCGGGCCAGGCGAACTACGGGGCCGCCAAGGCGGGCATCGCCGGGTTCACGCGGGTGGTGGCGCGCGACCTGGGACGGTACGGCGTGACGTGCAACGCCATCGCCCCGGGCGCCCAGACCCGGATGACGCAGACGATCCCGCAGCAGGCGGCGCAACTCCGCGCCCGGGCGGGCGTGCAGACGCCGGTGGCGGAGACGCGCCCGTCGAGCGTGCCAGTGATGAACGACCCCGCCTATGTCGCCCCCATGACGGTGTTCCTGTGCCTCGACGAGGCGTGGAACATCAACGGGAAGATTTTCTACGTCTCGGGAGGCCGGATTTCGCTGGCGCACGAAGAGACGCCGATGCGGACCATCGTCAAGCAAGGGATGTGGACCATCGACGAGCTCGCGCTGCTCGTTCCCCGCGAGCTGATGCAGGGGTTGCAGAATCCAGCGCCTCCTCCGCCGGACCTGGATATCCCGGGACGGCCCGCGCAGCCTGTCGCAGCGGGATAGCTCAGCGCGTGCCCGGCGCCATGCTGAGGGCCCGCCATCGGCGGGGCCGAAGCATCTCGTGGCCCGCAGTGTGACGCTGCCCCGCGGACGGCCGCCTACGCGTATGGCGGATGGCGTCGGCTGGAGTGGGCGACGTTCGGGTGGGGGAGAAGAGATGCTTCGCCCTCGCTCCGCTCGGGCTCAGCATGACAGGAGCCCCTCGCTCCGCTCGGGCTCGGCATGACAACCAGCGCTCGCGTCGCTCCGCCGCGGCGTTCCAGCCCGCTCGCGCCGAATCGGGGCGGCGTGACATACTGCGGCGTGCCCGCGTCCCGACGCAGCGAATTCTGGTCCGGCGTTCGTGACGAGCTGCCCCTGCTCGTGGGCGTCGCTCCCTTCGGCATGGCGTACGGCGCCCTCGCCGTCGAGGCCGGCGTCTCCGCGGCGATGGCGCAAGCGATGTCGGTCATCGTCTTCGCCGGCGCGAGCCAGATCGTCGCGGTCGAGCTCGTCGGCAGCGCGCCGGCTGCGGTGCTGGTCCTCACCGTCCTCCTGGTGAACCTGCGGCATCTGCTGTACGGGGCTTCGCTCGCTCCCCGGGTCGAGGCGCTCCCGCTGCGCTGGCGGTGGCTGCTGGCCTACCTCCTGACGGACGAGGCGTACGCGGTCACCATCGCTCGCTACGAGCGAGATGGCTCGCCGTACGCGCACTGGTACTTTCTGGGGGCGGGCGTCGCGCTGTGGGCGACGTGGCAAATCACCACCGGCCTCGGGGTGTTCGCGGGCGCCGCCGTGCCCGAGAGCTGGTCGCTGGACTTCGCGCTGCCTCTCACGTTCATCGCGATTCTCGTTCCCGCGCTGCGGACTCGGTCCGCCGTGGGGGCTGCGGCGGCGGCCGCGTTGGTGGCGTCGCTGGGGGTGCGCTGGCCCTACGGCCTCGGGCTGCTGGGCGGCGCGCTGGCCGGGCTGACGGCGGGGCTCGCCGGAGCCCGCGTCTTCGGGGAGCGGGAGCGTCGGCCAGCGCAGGTGGAGGCCGGCTCGTCGTGACGCTGTGGACGGCCATCGTCGTCGCGGGGTTGGCGACGTTCGGCGTGCGGCTGCTCTCCCTGGCGTACCTCCCGCCCGACGCGCTTCCCGCGCTGGCGCGCGACGCCCTGCGATTCGTGATGCCCGCCGTCTTGAGCGCCATCGTCGTGCCGGCGGTGCTGTTCCTCGGCGAAGACAAGACGTTCACGCTCCCGCCGGACAACGCCCGCCTGATCGCGGCGGCGGTGGCGGCCGGCGTCGCGCGGGCCGGGCAGGGCCGGCTCCCGGCGGGCCGCCAGGTCTGGCTCACCATCGCCGCCGGGATGGCGACCCTCTGGGCCCTGGAGGCGGGGACCTGAGGGGCTCAGTAGGCGCCGATCTCGCGCAGGCGGTCGTCGCTGATGCCGAAGTAATGCGCGATCTCGTGCCGCACGACGCGCCGCACGCGCGCCACGAGGTCGGCCTCGTCGCTCGCGAGGCGCTCGATGGGCTCGCGGTAGATGACGATGACGTCCGGCGTCACCATGTGGTATCCGCGTCCTCTGCGGGCCAGAGGAACGCCCCGGTACAGGCCGAGCAGCGTGCAGTGCGGCCGTACCTTCGCGGCGTCGAGATCGCGGTCGGAAGGCCGGTCCTCCACGATGACCTCGAGGTTGTGAAGGGCGCCGGCAAACGGCTCCGGCAGCTCTTCGAGCGCCTGCGCCACCAGTTCCTCGAACCGCTCAGGGGTGATCCTCACGGCTTCAGTCTACCGCGCTCGAATGGCGGCGTGTCTGGCACGCCGTTAGCATCGCCTGCTTTCGGGGAGCCGGCGGGCTACATGTACATGCCGCCGTTGATGTTGAACTGCTGTCCGGTGATCCAGTCCCCCTCGGTCACGAGGAAGCGCACGAACGCGGCGACCTCCTCCGGCTGGCCGAACCGCCCCAGCGGAATCCGGGCGAGCAGCGCCTTCTTCGGCTCTTCGGGCACCCCCGCCAGCATGTCCGTCTCGACGAAGCCGGGGCACATGGCGTTGACGGTGATGTTGTACCGCGCGAGCTCGAGGGCGGCCGACTTCGTGAAGGCGATGAGGCCCGCTTTCGCGGCGGCGTAGTTGGCCTGACCGATGTTCCCCATC
>DATLZC010000265.1:0-16024 GCA_035574215.1 Dehalococcoidia bacterium
CAAGGACTGGCGGGCGACGTTCTCGGGCACCATCGTCGCCATCGGCGGCCACGGCCACGGCGAAGCCATCAGCACGTCGCTCCAGAACCGGTCGACGGGGCAGTACTACTGCACGTCGGTGGCGGGCTACTACTACCAGTCTATGGAGCGGCCGGGGCCGGGCGCCGGAACGCCGGGGCACCCCGTCGACCACGTGGTCCACTACGATGACGACCCGATCTATCAGGACCCGCGAACCAGCGGCGGGAAGAACGCTCACGACGTCGTGGAGTCACAGACCGTCTGCAAGCCCAACCTGAGCTTCAGCCAGGGCCAGTACCTCCGCATCCACCAGCAGTACAACCAGATGGAGTCTGACCCGGACAACATGGGCATCATGATCGCCTACGCCCGGTAGGCGTAACGTCGGCGCGGAGGGGCGACGTTCGCCCCTCCGCGCCCTTGGGCCGCACGGGTTCGTCCGCCTCATGTGGCCGCTTCGATCACCCGACGACATGCGGACCGTCGGGGCGCAGACGAGCGCCTCCGACGCTTTTCCCCGAAGCCCGACGGGGTTACAGCAGGACGGCGGTGATGATGAGGAGCGTCACGATAATGGCCGTGACGGCGAGGATGCGGCGCATCTCGCGGATGACGTAGGCGCGGTCGACCTCGTGCAGCGCCTCCGGGAGGTCCTCGCGGCGCTTGGGCTGCGGGGGCCGCGGCGCGGGTGGGAGGTAGACGCTGCTCGCGGGCAGCGCCGACAGCCCGGCCCCGCGGTCGTACGCGCCGCCGCGGCCCGGGCGGATCGACGGCCTCGGGAGCGGGGCGCGTCCGGGGTGGCGTCGCTTCGGCATTCGTTCCGCCTTCGTCGAATCTCGCTGGAGTATACCCGCGCGCGTGCGCCCGATCCAAACGGACGGCCGAAGCGCGTGTTACGCCGTCCCTCGGAGTCCGATGGCGTCGGCGACGCCTTTTAGCGCCTCGATAACCTCGGCGATGACCTCGTCGAGCGGCATGCCGAGCTCTTCGGCGCCCTTCACGATGTCCTCGCGGTTCACCGAGCGGGCAAAGGCCTTGTCCTTCATCTTCTTGCGTACCGAGGCCGGCTCGACCTCGAAGATGCTCTTGTTGGGGCGGACGAGCGCGGTGGCGGTCACGAGCCCCGAGAGCTCGTCGACGGCGTACAGCACCTTGGCCATGCGCGTCGTGCGGGGCACACCCGTGTAGTCGGCGTGGCCCATGATGGCCTCGCACACGTCGTCCGGGTAGCCGCGTTCCTTCAGGATCTTGTTCCCTTCGAACGGGTGGCCCTCAGCCGTGGGCCAGCGCTCGTAGTCGAAGTCGTGCAAGAGGCCGACGATGCCCCAGCGTTCCTCGTCCTCGCCCTCCTTGCGGGCGAAGTGCCGCATGATGGCCTCGACGGCGAGCGCGTGCTTGCGCAGCGCGTCCGTCTTCGTGTACTCGCAGAGCAGGTCCCACGCGGCCGCCCGGTCCATGGTCGCCTCCCTCTCTCGGGTCTGTCGATGCGACTGTACGGCTCCGCGTGGGCGCGGGCAAGCGAACGGGGGACCAAACAGGCCTCGCGTGCTACCATCGGAGCGCAGAGCGGAGGTTCATCCATGCCACTGAGCCGTGAGGACGTGCTTCACGTCGCTCGCCTCGCGCGCGTCGCCCTGACCGACGAGGAGGTCGAGCGATTCCAGGCCCAGCTTTCGGACATCCTCGACCACTTCGATGTCCTGCGCCAGATCGACACCGAGGGCGTCCCGCCGACGGCGCACACGCTCGACCTCGTGAACGTCGAGCGCGACGACGAAGTGCGGCCGTCGATGCCCGTCGAGGACGTGCTGCGGAATGCCCCGGTGCGGGAGGGCGACTACTTCCGCGTGCGGGCGGTGCTGGAATGAGCGCGGAGCTCACTGCGCTCACCGTCGCGCAGGCGGCGGACCTGCTGCGCCGGCGCGAGGTGTCGTCTCGCGAGCTGACCCAGGCCCATCTCGAACGCATCCGCGCCATCGACCCGAAGGTCCGGGCGTACATCACAGTCACGGAGGATCTGGCGGTCGCCCAGGCGGACGAGGCCGACCGCCGGATCGCCGCCGGCGACGCTACGCCCCTCACCGGCGTTCCCACGGGGATCAAAGACGTCATCGTGACGAAGGACGTGCGCACGACGTGCGGCTCGCGGATGCTCGAGTCGTTCGTGCCCCCGTACGACGCGACCGTGATGGAGCGGCTCCATGCGGCGGGCGCGGTCATGCTCGGAAAGCTGAACATGGACGAGTTCGCCATGGGGTCGTCCACTGAGAACTCGGCGTTTTTCCCCACACGGAACCCGTGGGACCTCGATCGCGTTCCGGGTGGGTCATCGGGAGGCTCGGCGGCGGCCGTGGCGGCGGGCATGGCCGTGTACACGCTCGGGTCGGACACCGGAGGCAGCATCCGTCAGCCGGCGGCGCTTTGCGGCGTCGTCGGGATCAAGCCGACCTACGGCCGGGTGAGCCGGTACGGCCTCGTCGCGTTCGCCAGCTCGCTCGACCAGATCGGGCCGCTGACGCGCACGGTCGAAGACGCCGCCATCGTCCTCAACGCCATCTGCGGCCACGACCCGCGGGATTCGACGTCGGCGCCGGTGGAGACGCCCGACTTCACGGCGGCGCTCGGGCAGGGCGTGCGGGGCCTGCGGCTCGGCGTGCCCGACGAGTACCTCCCGCCGAATCTCGACCCGGGCGTGCGCGAGCGCGTCGAGGAGGCGCTGCGCGTCCTCGAGCGCGAAGGCGCCGAGATCGTGACGGGCGTTTCGCTTCCCAGCACCGGCGCCGCCCTCGCCGTCTACTACATCATCGCGCCTAGCGAGGCCTCGGCGAACCTGGCCCGCTACGACGGCGTGAAGTACGGGTACTCGTACCTGGACGGCGTCAGCATGTGGGACAACATGGAGCGGACGAGGCAGTACGGCTTCGGGGACGAAGTGAAGCGCCGCATCATGCTCGGCACCTACGCGCTCTCGGCCGGATACTACGACGCGTATTACCTGAAGGCGCTGAAAGTGCGCACCCTCATCCGCCGCGAGTTCGACGCGGCGTTCCAGAAGGTCGACGCTCTCGTGGGGCCGGTCAGCCCCAGCGTCGCCTTCCGCCTCGGCGAGAAGGTCGACGACCCGTACGAGATGTATCTGAGCGACGTGTTCACCATCCCGGTGAACATCGCCGGGCTGCCCGGCATCTCGGTTCCCTGCGGGTTCCACGAGGGCCTGCCGGTGGGCCTACAGATCATCGGGAAGCCGTTCGACGAGCCGACGGTGCTCCGGATCGCCCACGCCTACGAACAGGCGACGGGCTGGACCCAGAAGCGGCCTCCGCTCTAGGGGCGGCGTCACGCCGTGGCCTGTGACGTCTCATCCCGTTCGACCGTCGGCGAGGTGGCGCTGCTCTTCCTCAAGCTGGGCGTCGTGGGCTTCGGCGGGCCGGCGGCGCACATCGCGATGATGCGCGACGAGGTGGTGCGCCGGCGGGGCTGGCTCACGGACGGCGAATTTCTCGACCTGCTCGGCGCGACGAACCTGATTCCGGGTCCCAACTCGACCGAGATGGCGATCCACCTGGGGCTCCGCCGCGCCGGCGTGCCGGGATTGCTGGCCGGAGGTCTCGGCTTCATTCTGCCAGCGTTCGCCATCGTGAGCGCGCTCGCGTGGGCGTATGTGGAGTACGGCAGCCGGCCGCAGGCCGACTGGCTGCTCTACGGTGTCAAGCCCGTGGTCATCGTCATCGTCGTGCAGGCCCTGGTGGGGCTGGCGAGGACGGCCTTGCGACGAGCGGAGACGGCGCTGCTCGCGGCAGGGGGTCTCGGGCTGTATCTGGCTGGCGCCAACGAAATCGCCGTGCTATTCGCGGGCGGCGCAGTGCTCGTCGCGTTGCGGCTCGGACAGCGGCTGGCGGCGCCGAGCGGTCCCTTCGGTTCCTGGTGGCCGGCGGCCGCCGGCGCGACAGCGCTGGCCTCGCAGGCGGGGATGACGCCATTCAGCTACTCGACGCTGTTCCTCACGTTCCTGAAGATCGGGTCCGTGCTCTACGGCAGCGGGTATGTATTGCTCGCGTTCCTGCGCGCCGACCTCGTCGAGCGCCTGGGATGGCTCACCGAGCGCCAGCTTCTCGACGCCGTCGCCGTCGGTCAGGTCACGCCCGGCCCCGTGTTCACCACCGCGACGTTCATCGGCTACGTGCTGGGCGGCTGGTGGGGCACGGTCGTCGCCACGGTGGGCATCTTCCTGCCGTCGTTTGTGTTCGTAGCGGCCAGTCATCCCCTGATTCCCAGGCTCCGCTCCTCGGCCCTGGCGTCCGCGTTTCTGGACGGCGTGAACGCTGTGGCCGTAGCGCTGATGGCGGGCGTGACGTTCCAGCTCGGGTCCGACGCGCTCGTGGACCCGCTCACGGTGGCGATCGCGGCGGGCGCGGCGGCGGCCGCGACGCTCTGGCGGCCGAACTCCGCATGGCTCGTGGTGGCCGGAGGGGCTGCGGGCTTCCTGGCGCGCGGTGTGTTCTGACGGCGCGCGCCGCTGGTATGCTGCGCGCAGTCGTTTCTGATGCAGAGGAGGCGCCGGGATGGGCGCGATCTACCGCCGCCAGCTATCCCGCGAAGACGTCGAGACGGGTACCGTGCTCATCAGGAAGGATCGCTGGCGCATGTTTCCGCCGCCTTTGGTCGAGTTCGAGGTGGAGGTGGCGGGCGCTCGCTTCCGGACGACCATCGTGCCCGAGGAGTGTTCGTGCGTGGGGCCTCCTCACCAGCACTATCATCTGGAAGCGGGGCACTTCCGTCATTTGCTTCCCTTCGAGCCCGGACGGACCATCCGGATCGAGCGGACGAGCGCAGGCTACCGCGTCGCAGGGGAGTGACGTCGTGCCGGACGAAATCGACGGGCTGCGGGCGTTCGCGGTGCGGGTGGAGTGCTACGCCGGGGCGTCGTTTCCGGAGGAGCCGCGGCGCGTCGAGGTGGGCGGCCGGATGATGGACGTGGCGCAGGTGGTGGCGCGCTGGCGCGAGGAGACACGTCTCGGTTTTCGTGTCCGCATGGCAGACGGCAGCGAGCTGCTCCTGTATTATGTCCCAGAATTCGACCTGTGGTCGGCCGGGCGAATGGACGCCGGCGCGCGAGCGCCGGACACACCGGTCCCGCCGGCCCCCGAAACCGACGTATGAATGACGCTCACGTAGCTCGGCGCGGCTCCATTTCGCAGACCGTCCAGGCGATCTCGTCGTCCGGTATCCGCCGGTTCTTCGACCTCATCGACAGCATGGAGGGGGTCATCTCCCTCGGGGTGGGCCAGCCGGACTTCGTCACGCCCGCGTCCATTCGCGAGGCCGCGATCCGGTCCATCGAAGAGGGTCAGACGTACTACACGAGCAACTACGGCATCATCGAGCTGCGCCAGGCGCTCGCCCGGCATCTCGCGCGCCTCTACGGGGTCGTCTACGACCCCTCGAACGAAATCATTGTGACGTCGGGGGTCAGTGAGGCGCTGCAGATCGCGTTCCACGCCATCCTCGATCGAGGGGACGAGGTGCTGAGCGCGGACCCGGGCTACGTCGCGTACCAGCCTGCGGTCGTTCTCGCCGGGGGCGTCTTCGTTCCGGTGACCACGCGTCCCGACAACGGCTTCAAGCTTCGCGTGCAGGACCTCGAGACGGCGCTGACGCCGCGCACCAAGGCGCTGCTTCTGGGCTATCCGTCCAATCCCACCGGCGCGGTGATGGAGCGAGAGGACCTCGAGGCCGTCGCCGAGTTCGTCGAACGGCACGATCTCTTCGTCGTGTCGGACGAGATCTACGACCGGCTGGTGTACGGCGTCGAGCACGTCTGCTTCGCGTCGCTGCCGGGCATGCGAGACCGTACGATCCTCCTGGGCGGCTTCTCGAAGTCGTACGCGATGACCGGCTGGCGGCTCGGCTATGCGTGCGCCTCCGCCGAGCTGACCGAGGCGATGATGAAGGTCCACCAGTACGTGATGATGTCTGCGCCGACCGCCGCCCAGTGGGCTGGCCTCGAAGCGATCCTGCACGGCGAGGAGGACGTCCGAGGCATGGTGGCGGAGTACGACCGGCGTCGGCGGCTGCTCGTGGACGGCTTGAACCGCATCGGTCTCACCTGCCCGGAGCCCCGCGGCGCCTTCTATGCCTTCCCGTCCGTCGCCATCACTGGACTGAGCGACGAGCTCTTCGCTGAGCGGCTGCTCATGGAGGAGAAGGTCGCGGTCGTGCCGGGGTCCGCGTTCGGCGCCGCCGGCGCGGGCCATGTGCGCATGTGCTACGCGCAGTCGTACGCGCTCATCGAGGAGGCGCTGGAGCGCATGGAGCGCTTCGTCGAGCGGCATCGCGTCGCCGCGAGCAAGTAGCGAGCCCCCGATGGCGACGCAAGCGCAGGTCGACGAACTCCTCACGAAGATGGCCGCGGAGCGAGCGCGGCTCCTGGCCCTCGTCGAGTCCCTCTCGGAAGAAGAGGCCGAGCGGGCGCCCGTGGACGCCGAAGGCGAAGCGCAGTGGTCGGTCAAGCAACAACTCGCCCATCTCGCCGAAATGGAGACGGCGTACCGTGCCTGGGTCGAACGCGCGCTCGAGGAAGACGGCGCCGACGTCAGCCGCGTCCGCGGCGCGCCGCCCGCCATCCCTCTCGAACGGGCGCACGAGCATTCGGTGGCGGAACACATCGCCGAGCTGCGGCGTCAACGCGAGCGCACCCTCGCGCTGATCGCGACGATGCGCCCCGAGGACTTCGACCGGACGGCCACGCAGCCGATGTTCGGTACGCTCACAGTCCTCCAGTGGCTGCGCTCGTACTACCGCCACGACCGGATGCACATCGACCAGATTTCAGGGCGAGAGCCGGAGTACCGGCCGCGGTTCGTAGGCGGCCGCGAACCGGATCAGCGGCGCTGAATGAAGAACGGGCCGGACGTTCGTCCGGCCCGGTGTCGTCGTTGGTGGAGATAGGGGGATTCGAACCCCCGACCTCTGCGATGCGAACGCAGCGCTCTCCCAATTGAGCTATATCCCCGTGCGCCGACAGTATACCCGATGGCCGCGGGCGGGCTGAAGAGCCCCGGGCGGTCAATCCATGAGGGCGCGCACGAACGTTTCGGGGTCGAAGGGGCTCAGGTCCTCTGCGCGCTCGCCCGTTCCCACGAACCGGACCGGGATGCCGAGCTGGTCGACGACGGCGAAGACGATGCCGCCCTTGGCGGTGCCGTCGAGCTTCGTCAGGCAGACGCCGGTGATGTTCACCACCTCCGCGAACGCCTTCGCCTGCGCCAGCGCGTTCTGCCCGATGGTGGCGTCGAGCACGAGCAGCACCTCGTGCGGGGCGTCGGGGAACTTGCGCTGGATGACGCGCTGGATCTTGCCCAGCTCCTCCATGAGGTTGAACTTCGTGTGCAGGCGGCCCGCGGTGTCGATGATGACGACGTCGGCGTTGCGGCTCTCGGCGGCCGAGAGCGCATCGAAGACGACGGCGCCAGGGTCGGCGCCCTGCTTGTGAGCGACGACCGACGCGCCGACGCGTTCGCCCCAGGCCTTGATCTGCTCGATGGCGGCGGCGCGGAAGGTGTCGGCCGCGGCGATGACTACGCGGCTTCCGTTGGTCCGGTAGGCGTGGGCCAGCTTCGCGATGGACGTCGTCTTCCCGGTGCCGTTGACGCCCACCACCAGGATGACGGCCGGCCGCGGGAGGTTCCCGTCCGCTTCGGCGGCGGCGCTCCACAGCCGGCCCCGGTCTTCCGCGCTGTTCAACACGCGCACCAGCGTTTGACGGAGAAGGTCTCGCGCCTGCGCGGCCGTCCGCACGCGCTCGCGCTCGACGAGGTCCTGCACCTCGCCCATGATCTTATGGGTCGTCGAGACTCCGGTGTCGGCGCCGATGAGCAGCTCCTCGAGCTCCTCCCACAGGGCGTCGTCGATTTCGCTGCGTTCGAAGACGCTGGCGAGGTGGGAGAACCAGGTCTTACGGGTGCGCTCGACGGCGTGTTCGGTTCGCGCCTCTGTTTCGGGGGAACGCCGAAAGATGCGGAGCAGGGCAACACCTCCAGCGGGACGATCCGGCGTTCGAAGGGTAGCATCGCCGGTTTGTGAGGGGCAACGGGAGTGCGCGCCTCGGGGCTGCGGGGGCGTCAGTTCTCGTCGTCGAGGAGGCCCTCGATGTCCTCGTCGTCATCGTCGTCGAAGAGGTCGTCGAGGTCCTCGTCGTCGTCGGCCGGCTCCTCGTCGGGGCCGGGCTTTCCCGCGAGGGTCTGGTAGCGCTCGCCACGGATCGCGCGGAGGATCTCCTCTCGTTCGGTGCGGTACAGGTCGCGCAGGCAGGCCTCGGCCTTGCGGACGATCGCCGGATTCCCGAACTCCGCGAACCGGCGCACGACGTGGTCCCACACCTCGAGCTCGACGAGGCTGCGCACGTACTTCGGCCACGGGATGAGCACGATGCTCTCCGGCCGGGGGAAGCGGGGGCGCATCCGCATGAGGCTCTTGAACCGCTCCTCTGGGGACGACGCCATGGGCACAACCCGGATCATCGGGCCGTCGAGGTCGTTGGTCCTGGTGTCCATAAGGAGCGTCTTCCGCAACAGCGGGAAGTAGAGCGCGATGATCTCCGCGCTGTCGATGTTGCGGTTCACCTCTGCGATGTCGATCCGAAAGTCCGTATCCAACGCGCCGGTTCCTTTCCCCGGTTCCGCCGGGCGGCTCCGTAGCGAGCTCGTACGCACATGATACCAGAGCGCCCCGCCGGCTGGCGCTACTCGGCCAGCTTGAGGAAGCGATGCTTGCCCACGCGAATGACGGAGCCTGCGCGCAGCTCGACCACGGGCGACTGCACCACCTGGCCGTCGATCTCGACAGCGCGCTGCTGCATGAGCCGCCGGGCCTCGCTCTTGCTCGGCGCGAGCCCCGCGTCGACCAGCAGGTCGACCAGGTGGGCGGAGCGCGCAGGCGCTCCCAGGCGGTATTCGGGGACGCCCGCTTCGGGCAGGTGGCGCTCCTGGAACGTCGCGGTCCACGCCACCTCTGCCTCCCGGGCCGCCTCGGGGCCGTGGAACATGGCGACGATCTCGCGGGCGAGCCGCTTCTTGAGGTCCATGGGGTTCACTTCCCGCTCGGCGAGCTGCCGCGCGATGACCTGCAGCTCCTCCCGGGGGACGTCCGTGGCCAGCGTGAAGTAGTCCATGATGACAGCGTCGGGAATCGACATAATCTTCCCGTACTTCTCCGCCGGCGGGTCCTCGAGGTCGACCGTATTCGACACGCTCTTGCTCATCTTGACCTTGCCGTCGATGCCGACGAGGAGGTCCATGATGAAGACGAACTGGGGCCGCTGGCCCATCGCTTCCTGGAGCTCGCGTCCCACCAGCAGGTTGAACCGCTGGTCGCTTCCGCCGAACTCGACGTCGGCCTGGACGGCGACCGAGTCGTACGCCTGGAGCAGGGGATACAGGAGCTCGTGAATCCCCAGCGGCTTGCCCGCCTGGAAGCGCTCGCGGAAGTCCTCCCGCTGCAGGAACTGGGCGACGGTGAACTTTGCAGCGAGGCGGATGACGTCCGCGAGGGTGAAGCGGTCGTACCACTCGCTCTGCCAGCGCACCTCGGTGCGCTCGCGGTCGACGATGTGGAAGAACTGGCGCATGTAGGTCTCGGCGTTGGCGCGGACCTCTTCCGGGGTCAGCATGGGCCGCATGACGGACTGGCCCGAGGGGTCGCCGATCTGCGCGGTCCAGTCGCCGACGATGAGCACGACCTGGTGGCCGCGGTCCTGCAGCTTGCGCAGCTTGCGCAGGAGCACCGCATGTCCGATGTGGAGGTCCGGCTTGCTCGGGTCGAGGCCCAGCTTCAGCCGGAGCGGCCGGCCGGACTTCAGGGCCTCGATGAACTCCTGCTCGGGGATGATCTCCTGGACCCCGCGCGTGATGACGTCGTCGAGCACGGGGTCGCCCGTGCGAGAGGCGCCAGCCGCGGTCGTCATGCGAAGAACTCCCTCGTGGCCTCCACGTCCCGGCGGATCTGCGCCACGAGGTCGTCGACCGACGCGAACTTGATCTCGGGGCGCAGCCGGTGGAGGAACTCCACGCGCATCAGGCGTCCGTACAGCTCGCCCTGAAAGTCGAGAAGAAACGTCTCCACGGTCCGTTCGCCCGCGTCGAACGTCGGGCGCTGTCCGACGTTCGTCACGGACTGGTACGCGACTTCGTTGACGTACGACCTGGTGACGTAGACGCCAAAGGCTGGGACCGCCCGGTCCGGCGCAACGGCGATGTTCGCCGTGGGGAACCCGATGGCCTTGCCGCGGCGCGCTCCGTGGACGACGGGGCCGTGCAGGGCGTAGGGGCGCCCCAGGTAGTGAATCACCGTCTCCATGTCGCCGTCGGCGAGCGCGCGCCGGATGGCGGTCGCGCTGATGGGGCCGCTCGACGCGCGCAGGGGTTCCGGCAGCATCTCGACCGCGAAGCCGAGCTCGGCTCCCAGCTCGCGGAGTCGCTCCGGCGTGCCTTCGCGGCCGCGCCCGAACGCGTGGTCCGGGCCCATGAGAATCAGGCGCATCTGCAGCTCCGACACCAGCAGCTCGACGAACTCGCGCGCCGACAGCTCGGCCACGTCCGACGTGAACGTCAGCGGCGCCACGAAGTCGACCTCGGTCGCGCGCAGGAGCTCGATGCGCTCCTCGAGGCTCGTGAGGTAGGCGATGGGCTGGTCGGGGCGCAGGACCTGCACAGGGTCCGGATGGAGGGTGATGACGCCGCTGGCCAGGCCGAGTTCGCGCGCGCGTTCCTTCACGTGCTCGATGATGTGCACATGGCCGCGGTGCACGCCGTCGAAGACGCCGACCGTGACCGCGGACGGCCGGCCGGGGGCGGCCCGCGCCAGCTCTTCGCGTGCGAGCAGCGTCATGTCGCCGCCCTCACCACCGCGAGGACGGCCCGCAGGTTCGCCTCAGGGGTCAGCGGCGAGATGGCGCAGCCGGGGCCGAGCAGCAGGCGCCTCCCACCGGTGGCGACCAGCGCCTCCTCCGCCTGCTCGCGGACCTGCTCGGGCGAGCCGTCGAGGAGCGTTCGCGGGTCGATACCGCCGAGGACGGCCTTATCGCTCTCGCGGAGAATGGTCGCGAACGACGGGTTGCCCTCCTCGTGGATCGACCAACTGAAGGCGTGGACGGGATAGTCCAGCGCCGCCTCGAGCAAATTGTTGCGCCGGCACACGTGGAGCACGTTGAACCAACCATCCTGCACGGCACGGAGGACCGTGAGGTCGTAGGGCCGGCTGAAGCGCGCGAACTCCTCCGGCGTCACGTTGTCCGACGTGCCCCATTCGACCGTCGCGAAGAATATGCCCGCGGCGCCTGCTTCGAGACAGGCGCGGGCGTAGCCGGCGAGCGTCTCAGCGATGGCCGCGAGGGCGCCTTCGACGGCTTCGGGGTGATACCGCATCCACTCGCGCACCAGGGGGACGTCCCGGTTCGTAAGCAGGCCCAGCGTGGCGAGCGGCGAGAACACCGTCTGGATGAACGGCGTCTGGCCGCCGAGCTCCTTTCCGATGAGCCGGAGCGCCTCGAGCTGCTCAGCGAACGGGCCGCCGCGCGGGTCCACGGGCGCGATCCGCGCCAGGTCCTCGTGCGCTCGCAGCGCTCCCGATTCGTAGACCGGGCCCTCGGTCTTGTTCCCCGAGGGCCGGAAGCGGCAGCCCCAGGCCTCGGCGTAGTACGTGGCCCGCGGGTTGACTTTCAGGAAGTCCCAGTCGAACCGGCGGATGGTCTCCACCATGGCCGCGGCCGTGCCTTCGGACGACCACTCGCGGACGAAGTCATGTCCCCAGAAGCTCACGGGGACGCGATCGACCGGGTCGCCTTCGAGAGCGGCGCGCACGCGTTGGTGTTTGGTCATCTCGGGCATGGGACGGGACCGCCTCGGGAAGAGGAAGCGAGGAGCCGGAGCCCTCTCGCCTGTGCGCAGACGTCGTCAGCCGGATGGTAGCATGAGCCCTGCCGCCGGGCAATTTGCGCGCCGCGGCGTCTAGCCCTGCCTGCAACATCCCGTCGCCGACGTGCCCACTTCCGCCGGCGTGGCACCCGGGGATGCAGGCCCACGCTCCTCATCGTTCGCCAGGCCGGCCTCCTTGCGGAGGATATCGACCTTGTCCAGGCGCTCCCACGGCGCGTCGATGTCGTCGCGGCCGAAGTGCCCGTACACGGCCGTCGGCTTGTAGATCGGGCGCCGCAGGTTCAGGTGGTGAATGATCGCGCCGGGACGCAGGTCGAAATGCTTGCGCACCAGGCGCAGGATCGTCTCGTCGTCGACCTTGCCCGTCCCGAACGTCTCGACCATCAGCGACGTCGGGCGCGCCACGCCGATGGCGTACGAGACCTGGATTTCGATGCGGTCCGCGAGCCCGGCCGCCACCAGGTTCTTGGCAACGTAGCGAGCGGCGTAGGCGCCGGAGCGGTCCACCTTCGTCGGGTCCTTGCCGGAGAAGCAGCCGCCGCCGTGCCGGGCGACGCCGCCGTAGGTGTCGACGATGATCTTGCGGCCCGTGAGGCCCGCGTCGCCCATCGGGCCGCCGATGACGAATCTGCCCGATGGGTTGATGAGGTACCGCGTGTCCTGCAGCAGGTCCTTCGGGATCACGTGGGCGACCACGTGCTCCAGGATGTCGCGCTCCAGAGTCTTCTGGTCCGCGACCGGGTCGTGCTGCGCCGAGACGACGACGGTGTCGACACGCTTGGGGCGGCCGTATTCGTACTCGACCGTGACCTGCGACTTCCCGTCGGGCCGCAGGTAGTCGAGGATGCCCTTCTTGCGCACCTCGGCCAGCCTGCGGCACAGCTTGTGGGCGAGCGAGATGGTCAGCGGCATGTACTCCGGCGTCTCCGTGCAGGCGAAGCCGATCATCATGCCCTGGTCGCCCGCCCCGATCTCGAAGTCCTCCTCGTCCGCTGCTTCCCCCGTGCGCAGCTCCCGTGACTTCCTGACAGCCTCCGCGATGTCGGGCGACTGTTCCTTGATCGACACCGTGACGCCGCACGTCTCGTAGTCGAAGCCGTACTTCGCGCGCGTGTACCCGACGTCACGCACCGTCTCCCGCACGATGCTGTTGATGTCGACGTACGTCTTCGTCGTGATCTCGCCCATGACCACCACGAGCCCGGTGGTCACGGCCGTCTCGCAGGCCACCCGGGCGTACGGGTCGTCGCGATAGATGGCGTCGAGCACCGCGTCCGAGATCTGGTCGCAGAGCTTGTCGGGGTGTCCCTCGGTCACTGACTCCGAGGTCAGGAACAGGGACGGCGAAGTCATGAATGTCGTGCTCATGTCGGTCTCCTTCGCCCGTCTCGGGCGGTTGGTATCGGCTGCGCGCTTGCGGCTCACGTTCCCGCCTGCCAACTTCGCAGATACTGCTCCTGCTCGGGCGTGAGCGTATCGATGCGGGCGCCCATGGCGGCGAGCTTGAGCCGGGCGATCTCCTCGTCGATCTCGCGCGGGACGGAGTGCACGCCCAGCGGGAGCTTGCCTTCGGAACGCACGATGTATTCCACCGAGAGCGCCTGGTTGGCGAAGCTCATGTCCATCACGCTTGCCGGATGGCCTTCGGCCGCGGCCAGGTTGATGAGTCTCCCTTCACCGAGCAGGTAGATGCGCCGCCCGTCTCCCAGGCGGTACTCGTCGACGAAGGGCCGCACCCGGCGCTTCGATTCGGCCATCGCCTCCAGCGCCGCGATGTTGATCTCGTCGTTGAAGTGGCCGCTGTTGGCGACGATGGCGCCGTCCTTCATCGCCTCGAGATGCTGGCGGTCGATGACGTTCACATCGCCCGTCAGCGTGATGAAGATGTCGCCCACGGCGGCGGCGTCGGCCATGGGCATCACCCGGAAGCCGTCCATCAAGGCCTCGAGGGCCCGGATAGGGTGGACCTCCGTGACGATGACCTGCGCACCGAGGCCGCGCGCGCGGTTCGCGACGCCTCGCCCGCACCAGCCGTACCCTGCGACGACGACCTGCTTGCCGGCCCAGAGAATGTTCGTGGCGCGCGTGATCCCGTCGATGGTGCTCTGGCCTGTGCCGTAGCGGTTGTCGAACAGGTGCTTCGTGTCCGCCTCGTTGACGGCGATGATGGGGTACTTCAGCGCGCCGTCGGCCGCCATCGCCCGCAGGCGAATCACACCTGTCGTCGTCTCCTCGGTGCCGCCGACGACGTTCGCGAGCAGGTCCGTCCGCTCGCGATGGAGCGTCGCCACCAGGTCGGCGCCGTCGTCCATCGTCACCTGCGGCTGCGTGTCGAGCACCTGGTGGATGTGGCGGTAGTAGGTCTCGTTGTCCTCCCCCTTGATGGCGAAGGTGGGAACGCCGTAGACGCCCACGAGCGCCGCGGCGACGTCGTCCTGCGTGCTCAGCGGGTTCGAGGCGCAGAGGGCGACCTGGGCGCCACCGTCGCGCAGGGCGAGCATGAGGTTCGCCGTTTCCGTGGTCACGTGGAGGCAGGCGCCGATGCGGACTCCCTCCAGCGGGCGCTCCTTTTGGAATCGCTCGCGAATCTGGCGGACCACCGGCATCTCGCGCGCCGCCCACTCGATGCGGCGGATGCCTTCTTCGGCCAGCGCCGGATTCTTGATGTCTCCCCCGACGGATTGGGTGGTCATGTTCGACTTCGCGTCCTTTCTGTGATGCTCACGTTTCGATGGGCAAACGTACGCGGGCGAGTTCCGCGCCGTACCGCCTGCCCCGCGCCTGCGCGACGAGCCGGGCGATGGCTGGCCCGACGCCCAGCCACGAACGGCGCAGGGCGCTCCCCTCGATGAGGCGGTGCGCCTCCTGAAAGCCCAGCGAACGATACGCCGCCACGGCGGGCGTGTTCGCCGGGTCGACGCTCAGGACGACCTCCCGGCAGCGCTTGAGCACGGCTTCGGTGACGGCGCTGGTCGTGGCCTTCGCGAGCCCCTGGTTTCGGTACGCGGGGTGGGTGTAGACGTTGCCCACCACCGCGATCCCCTGCTCCGGCGAGACGACATGCGTCCCGGCCACGGCCACGAGATGCGGGCCATCGAAGGCGCCGTAGTAGACGCCGGACTCGATGTGCTCGCGAAGGTAGAAGGCGGGCGCACCGTCGGTCCGATACAGACGGTTGACCAGGCGCACATCGGCGCCCTGGAGGCGGCGCACCGCGCCCGGGAAGCGCCGGAACGTCGCCGGGGTCACCGTCATGCGCAGCATCACCTGGCGTTGCGTGAGGATGAAGAACCGCTCGACCGTCGATAAGTGGTGCGGCTCGCAGGTGATGAACGTCTGGCGCGGCCCGGGATGCAGGGACAGCAGCGCCTGCACCGCCGACGCTTCGCCCAGCACGAAGAGGGCGTTCCCCAGACCCCCGCGCGAGTGCAGGAGCACCCCCCAACCGGTCTCGCCACGCGCGTGCCACCACCGGGACAACGGGAACAGCAGCGGCTCGAGCTGGCCGAGGGCGTAGGCAGCGTACGCCCGGCGCGGCTCGAGCAACCACCGGATCTCGTCGCGGTCGGTCAGCGGCCGGACGAGGAACTCGACTTCCCGCGTTCGCGAGACGACTCTCCCTCCCGTCGTCTCAGCCATGACTTCCCTCCGTGGCGGGTTGCTCAGCCTTCGCGAGGTACTTCCCGATGATGGGCTCCAGCGCGCGTCGCGTCCCCTCCGGCACGAGGTCCAACGGCGTCACGATCGCCGCCGCGAGGGCGTCGCCGCAGGAGCAGGCGCGCTCCCGTGGGAGCCGCCGCGCGAGCTCGCGCACCACCCGCTTCGACGCGTCGACGTTGGCGCGCAGGTTCGCGAGGATGAGGTCCGCGGACACCCGCTCGTGTCCCTCGTGCCAGGTGTCGTAATCGGTGATGCAGGCGAGGGTGGCGTAACAGATCTCGGCTTCGCGGGCGAGCTTCGCCTCGGGCAGCGCCGTCATTCCGATGAGGTCGGCGTTCCACGAACGGTACAGGAGCGACTCCGCTTTCGTGGAAAACGCCGGCCCCTCCATGACCACGAAGGTTCCTCCCCGG
>DATLZC010000266.1:0-3542 GCA_035574215.1 Dehalococcoidia bacterium
CCACTTGTTGCACGTCTGCGACCCGTAGAAGCACTCCGGCGGGAAGATGGAGTCGGGCAGCGCGATGGAGATGTCCGACACGCCGCTGCCGGGCGTGAACGTCTGCGACCGCATGAGGAGGACGCAGTCGCTTCCCGGGCAATTCGCGTCCATATTGAAGACGAGCGCGGCTGGAGAGCTATTGTCCGTTCCGAACGTATTCGTGGCGTTGTTGAACTGATGCAGGTTGTTCTGGTCGTCCAGGAACACCTTCACGGTGTCGATGGACATGAAGTCCTCGGCGCCCTGGTCGTTGGCGTCGAGCAGGATGACCCGGTACCGCGTGCCTGCGATATCGACGGACGGGATGGCCGCCGCCTGGATGGGATGGGTGCGGTCACCCCCGAACTGCTCATCGAACTGGCCGGGCGAGGTCGTGTTGTACCCTTGTTCCGTGTTTGCGTTCCCACCCGGGCTGAGGGTCAGAAACGGATCGAAGTTCCCCGTGCCGGCGCCGATGCCTCCCTGGGTGAAGATAGCGCCGTTGTGGGTCACACTGAGCCCCGTGGTCGACGCCAAGTTGATGAAGGTGCTTCCGTGGGTGGCTTCGGCCGTTCCCCACAGGGCCAGGAGTAACGTCAGCCCGATGGAGCCGAATGCGAGCATGGCTGGCGCGACTCCCAGGATGCGGCGATGTTGTTGCGATTTCATGTCACGATCCTCCCTCCGATTCGAGGATGTTGTGTTCTCGGTCGGGTTGTGGAGGGCGAGCCGACCCGTGCGGCGGCCCCGCCGAGTCGAGGCAGCCGGACGATTCAGCGGGGAAATTCAGTTACTGACGCGGCTCGCCGGAACGCGGTCTCTCCCCTGTGGGTGCCTCCTTTCGGGCCGCGTGCCAGCGCGTGGGGGCGTCGCGGACCAGGTACGAGCGGCCCTCGGTGGACGATTCGGCGGGGTGAACGTCCTCGCTGGGTAGATGCGGAGCGACGGGTCCTCGGATCAGATGGACACCACTGTCCGAGGCGCTCGCCCTCCGCATCCTGGTGGCCGTGGAACAGCGCTTCTGTGGGAGACTGATCCGGCAGACACCACCACAGGGTCTGCCGCGCCACCAGTGCACACTAGTCTACACCTTTAGGGATTCCCGTCAATACTTCAAATTCGACACGATTCGGGGCGCGACATGCCGGTCTTGCGGCGCGAGCGACTATCGTATGCGCTTGCGGCAGAGGAGCTCGCCGCGGGGGATGGGCACGAGGACGCAATCCAGTTCCGGGTGGCGCTCCGCGGCCTGCCGGAAGGCAGCGAGGTCGTCCGCGTGGGAGAGCAGGTTGTCGGCGATGAGCAGGCCGCCGGGGCGCAGGAGGCGCACCAGCGGCTCGAGCAACTCGAGATAGAGGTCCTTCTCGGCGTCCAGAAAGACGAGGTCGAAGCCCGGCTCCAACGTCGCGAGCGTTTCGCGGGCGTCCCCGGGCACGACGGTCACGAGCCTGTCCACGCCGGCGTCCACGAACGTACGCCGGGCGCGCTCGACCTTCGCGGGGTCCAGCTCCAGCGTCGTGACGGCGCCGCCCGTCTCCCGGGCCGCGTCGGCCAGCCAGAGGGTCGAGTATCCGCCCGACGTCCCGATCTCGAGGATGCGGCGCGCGCCGATAGCCTTCGTCATGAGATTCAAGAAGCGGCCGACCTCAGGCGTCACGGCGCGAAGGCGCAGATGCTGCGGGACGCCGCGCTCGCGCTCCTCGCGGTCCTCCCGCTCGAGGCGTCTGAGCACGCGGGCCAATCGCTGTTCCATACGTCCTCCCTTTGCCGCCCGGCCGGGGTAGATTTGGTCCAGTGTAGCGCGGGGCGCGCGCAGGCTCGCGAGTCCAGCGCTGGAATGGCCGGCGCGACGCCGCGCTGGTATACTCGCGGCGAAACCACGGTGGCGGAGGAAGGAGGTCCGTTCTCGATTCTCTCCGTGAGGGACGCAGCGCATCGTATCGGTTGAAGCGCCTGGTCCGCCTTCGGCGGATGACGAGGTGGAGGCTCATCGAACCACTCGGCGGATAGCCTCCCGGCTCGCACGGTCGTTACGGTCGGAGCAAACCGGGGGTGAGAGCCCCCGACAAAGGCCGGCCGGCGTGCGCTTCCGGCATCGCCGGAAGCATCCGCGCTCCCTCACGAACCAGGTCGTTCGGCGATAGGGCCGCTCGCGCGTCGCGCAGCGTTGGCTGCGTCGTGCGGCGTTGGCCCGAACGAAGGGAGCCACGATGTGCGGCATCGCAGGGTACGCGGGGACCCGTGACGCGGGCCCCATCCTGATCGAAAGCCTGCAGAAGCTCGAATACCGCGGATATGACAGTGCCGGCATCGCGGTCATGGACGCGGAGGGCCGCATCCGGGTCGCGAAGGCCGCCGGCAAGCTCTCGGGGCTCATCGCCCGGCTCGAGGGCGCCTACCCACCGGGCACGACGGGCATCGGCCACACGCGCTGGGCCACGCACGGGAGGCCCAGCGACGAGAACGCTCATCCTCATCTGGACTGCCACGGCGACGTGGTGGTCATTCACAACGGCATCATCGAGAACTTCTCGCCCCTGAAGCGCGAGCTGCTGGCCGCGGGCCACCGCTTCGCCTCGGAGACCGACACGGAAGTGCTGGCCCATCTCATCGAAGACGCTATCGAGGGCGGCGCCACGCTCGTGGACGCCCTGCGGGCGGCCATCGGACGCCTGCAGGGAGCGCACGCAATCGTCGCCATGGCCCGAAGCGAGCCCGGCGTCATCGTCGCGGCGCGCGTCGGCAACGCAGGCGGCGTCGTGATCGGCTACGGGGAGGGCGAGATGTTCGTGGCGAGCGATCTGCCTGCGCTCCTCTCCCACACACGGTCGGTCGTCTTCCTCCACGATCGCGAGGTCGCCCGCGTGACGGCGGAAGGCGCCGAGTATCGCGACGCCGAGGGCCGGATCGTCGAGCGGGAGCCCCAGACGGTGCCCTACGATCCCGTCGCCGCGGCCAAGGGGCCGTACAAGCATTTCATGCTGAAGGAGATCATGGAGCAGCCCGAGTGCCTGATGGACACCATCAGCGGACGGGCGCTGTTCGACCCGCCGGGCGTGTCGCTCGATGACCTCGGGGCGCCGGAACGGCTGCGTGAGGTCTCGCGCGTCGTCCTGTTCGGCATGGGCACGTCGATGCACGCCGCGATGATCGGCCGGGCGTACTTCGAACGGATCGCCCGCCTGCCCGCCGAGGTGGACAACTCGTCCGAGTTCCGCTACCGCGACCCGGTGATCGATGAAAACACGCTCGTGGTGTCCGTGGCCCAGTCGGGCGAAACCGTCGACACCCTCGAGGCCATGCACGAAGCGAAGCGCCGGGGCGCGCTGCTGCTCACGGTGTGCAACGTGCCGGGGGCCCAGAGCACGCGCATCGCCGATGGCACCGTGTACCTCCGGTGCGGGCCGGAGATCGCCGTCGCGTCGACGAAGACGCTGGTGGCGTCGGTGGCGGCGCTGTACCTGCTCGCGTGCCACGTGGGCATCGTGCGGGGGACGGTCGGACCGGAGCGCGTCCGCGAG
>DATLZC010000267.1:0-9417 GCA_035574215.1 Dehalococcoidia bacterium
GCTGCAGTCCAGGTACGCGTTCGCGACCCCGGTGACGATGTCCGTCACGCCGGGGCCGGCGGTGACGATGGCCACCCCCACGCGGCCCGTCGTCCTCGCCCAGCCGTCAGCCGCGTGCCCGGCGGCCTGCTCGTGACGCACGTCGATGAGCCGCAGCCCGTGGTCCAGCGCCGCCTGGAAGATCGCGTCCAGATGTCCCCCGTGCAACACGAACGCCTCGCGAACGCCCGCCCGCGTGAGCATGCGGACCAGCAGCTCGCCTCCGTCGACGCTCGCCATGGACCTCCCCCTTTCAGTTCCTCGAGCCGGTCACGGCCGCCAGAGCTCGCGTCCGGTGAGCCGGCGAAACGCCTCGCGGTACCGCTCCGCCGTCCCTTCGACGACGTCCGGCGGCAGCTCCGGCGCCGGCGGCTCGCGATTCCACCCGCTCTTGGTGAGCCAGTCCCGCACGAACTGCTTGTCGAACGACGGCTGGGGCTTCCCGGGCTCGTAGGTGTCGACCGCCCAGAACCGGCTCGAATCGGGCGTGAGCAGCTCGTCGATCACGATGAGCTCGTCGCCGAGCCACCCGAACTCGAACTTCGTGTCCGCGATGATGATGCCCCGCTCCCGCGCGTACTGAGCGGCGTACCGGTACAGGGCCAGACTGCGGACGCGCAGCACGTTGGCGGCCTCGGGCCCCACGAGTTGCACGACATCCGCGAACGTCATCGGCTCGTCGTGTCCGGTCTCGGCTTTGGTCGTCGGCGTAAACAGAGGCTCGGGCAGCTCCTGGCTCTCCACCAAGCCCTTCGGAAGGCGGATGCCGTTGACCGTGCCCCACTGGCGGTATTCCTCCCACGCTGAGCCCGCCAGATAGCCCCGGACCACGCACTCCACGTCCACCCTGCGGGCCTTGCGGACGATCATGCTGCGGCCGAGGAACTCCCGCGGGAGCTCGAACGGCAGGCCGTCCGCCGGCGTGCCGTCGGCCAGCCGAATGAAGTGATTCGGCACCACGTCGGCGGTCATCTCGAACCAGAACGCCGATAGTTGCGTGAGGACCGCGCCCTTGTCCGGGATGCCGGTGGGAAGCACGACGTCGAAGGCAGAGATGCGGTCCGTCGCGACGATGAGGAGCCTGTCGCCGAGGTCGTAGGTGTCGCGAACCTTGCCCCGGTGGCTCAGGCCGGGCAGCGTCGACTCAAGCAAGACGCTCATGGGACTCCTTTCGGGACTCCAGGTCGAGGTACAGCAACGTGATCGCGGCGGCGGTGAACGGTTGCGCCGCCGCCGTCATGATAGCCGCGAGCGCCTCGCCGGTCACCAGGGACACCGCACGGACGGCGCCGCCGATCACGAACACCGGCGCGGCGCTCACGGCGGCGAGCGCGAGCAGCGCTCCGAACGTGCGCCACCATGCACCGCCGGTCGTACGCCCGCTCTCGGAGAAGGCCGTAAACACAGCGTCGTCGCGTAGCACGATACGCTGCTGCACGAACGCCCAGCGCACGGCGAAGTACAACGCCACGGGAAAGCCGATCAGCGTCACCGTCAGCCCCACCAGCGCGAGAGCTTCGATGAGCGCGGCGCCCAGCAGCCGGTGGCCCCGCCCCAATGCGCGGCGATACGCCCTCGCCAGGTCCGGCGCGCGGCCCTCGACGATGTCGCCGACGGCCGCGACCAGCGCTGCGTTGACGAACCAGGTCGACACAAGCAGAGGCAGCGAGTAGACCCAGGCCAGCGCCAGGTCTGCGCCGCTCGTCCCGACATCCGACGACAACAGCGCGCTGAGAAGAACGCCGGGGACGGCGAAGACGGCGATGGGGAAGAGTTCATTGAAGTGCCGGCGATAGATGTCGAACGCGAGGCGAGCGATCTCGCTCAGGCTACGGGGAGCGCCGGTCTCGGTACGCACGCCGTGATTGTATCCGGGCCCGCCCTGTCGCGAACGGCCGTCAGGACTTGTCCGGCTTGGTGATCGGCCTGTCGAGCTTGTACTTCTTGACCAGGGCGTCGAACGAGAGGTCCGGATTCGACGCGTCGATCATCTTGTCGTATTTGGGGTCGAGTTGCTCGAGCTTGCTCTGGAACGACTGGTGAAACGCGAACCGGCTGATGAGCTTTTCGAGATTCGCGCCAGAGCATTCGGGACAGCGGGCTTCGAACCCTTCGGTGCGGCGAGCGAGGACGCTCACCACCTTGCGGCAGTCGTGACAGAGGTATTCGTACAGCGGCATCGCGATCGCTCCCGAGTGCGGGACGCTTCAGCCTAGCACGAGCGGTGCCGCCGTCTCAACGCCGGCGCCGGTCAGCTTCGGCGCTCCATCACGTAGTGGGCGATGTCGATGAGCGCGGTCTTCGCCGGTCCGTCCGGGAGCGGTTCGAGGGCGGAGATCGCCCGGTCGTGGAAGTCGCGCGCGACGTCATAGGACTCCGGGATGATGTCGGACGCCAGGATCATGTCGATGGCCTGCGCGACGTACTCCTGCCGGCGCCGGTTCTTGAACAACTTCACGACCGGGTTGTTGTGCGGCACCCGTTCGAGCAGCAGTAGCGACGGCAGCGTGAGCGTCCCCTGCATGAGGTCGCTCCCCACGGGCTTTCCCATCTCGCGCTCGTCCCCGGTGAAGTCGAGGATGTCGTCGACGATCTGGAACGCCATCCCGAGATTCTCGCCGTACGTCCGAAGGGCCATGCAGACCTCCTCGGGAGCGCCGGCGATCATCGCGCCGCCCTGCGCCGACGTCGCGAAGAGCGACGCCGTCTTCCCCGAGATCCGCCGGAAATACGCCATCGTGTCCTGGCCGTAGTCGTAGGCGCTCATGTCCTGGGTGAGCTCGCCCGAGGCCATGGACATGAGGGTCCGGGAGAACAGCTTCACGACCTCGATGTTGTTGGTGCGGGCGATGAACTCGGCGGCGCAGGCGAACATGTAGTCGCCCAACATGACGCTCGCCGCGTTGTCGAACAGCGCGTTGGCGGTCGCTCTCCCCCGCCGGGTCATCGACCCGTCGATGACGTCGTCGTGTACGAGGGTGGCGGTGTGGAGCAGCTCGATGGACGCCGCCAGCGGCACGAGCAGGTCGGGCCGGTACTCGCCGAAATGGCCCGCGAGCACTGCAACGGCGGGACGGATCCGCTTGCCGCCGCCGCCGAGGACGTGCTCGAGCATCCGGCGAAGCTCGGGGAACTCGTCCACCTCCTTGACCGACTGCAAGGCCTCCTCGACGCGCTCGAGGTCTTGCTGCGCCGGCCCGTAGATGGTCGCGACCTTCACCGAATCCCCCTGCCCACACGTTCCGCGAGGCCCAGTAGCCGGGTCGCGGCCGCGGTCGTCGCCCGCTCCACTTCTTGTACCGGAATCCCCCGCACTTCCGCTACCCGCGCGGCCGCCTCCGCGACATACGCCGGTTCGTTCCGGCGCCCACGGTAGCGCTGGGGCGCCCCGTACGGGGCGTCCGTCTCGATCAAGAGCGCGTCGAGGGGCACTGCACGGGCCACCTCGCGCGTCCGTTCGGCGCCCGGATACGTCACCGAGGTGTGGATCGAGATGAGGAACCCGAGGCCCAGGTATCGCTCGGCGAGAGCGACGTCGCCGCTGAAGTAGTGCATGACCCCCAGGGGCCGCCCATCGCCGAACCTGGCGCGAGCCGCCTGCGCCCACTCGGTGACGATGGGCTCAGCGGCGTCGTGGGCGTCCCGGCAATGGATCGCGACGGGCAGGCCGACCTCGCCCGCCCAGTCGAGCTGCGCTCGAAACGCCCGCAGCTGATCGCCTCGCGGCGAGAGGTTGCGGTAGAAGTCCAGCCCGATTTCGCCGATGGCGACCACCTTCGGATGCGCGGCGAGCTCCCGCAGGCGCGCCGCCACCTCACGGTCGAAGGCGTCAGCTTCGTGCGGATGGACGCCCACCGCCGCCCAGACGAGATCGAAGCGCTCAGCAAGCGCGACAGCCCGCTCCGACGTAGCGACGTCCGTGCCGAGCGTGAGGATGGCCTCGACGCCAACCGCGCGCGCACGGTCCACGACGGCCTCGATATCGTTCGCGAACACGGGCTCGTGCAGATGGGTGTGCGTGTCGATGAGGGTCACGGCAGCTCCGTCAGGATGCGGCCTCCGCCGTCTCGATCTTGCGGAAGAGGGGTTGCGGCTCGCGGAGGGCCTGCCCCGCGGGCACGGGCGCGAACTCCCACGTCGTGCCGACCGTGCCCTCGAACCCCAGGAATTCGTGCAGCCGCTGTGCGGAGAACGGCAGGAAGGGATAGAGTGCGACCTTACAGGCGTTGATCAGCGCGAGCGCAACGTAGAGCGCGCGGCCCGCCGCGGCCCGGTCCTCGCGAATCGTCTTCCACGGAGCCGATTCGTCCAGATAGCGGTTGGCCTCCTGGGCCAGCGCCATGGCTGCGCCCAACGCGGCCTTGAACCGGCACCGTTCCAGGTGCTCCCCGGCCTCTCGGATGGCCCCGGCGGCGCGCGCCATTAGCTCCTCGTCCCGGGCGCTCAGCGGCCCCGGTTCGGGCACGCGCCCCTCGAAGTTGCGATACGTGAACGTGAGCACGCGATGCGCCAGGTTGCCCCACGTGGCGACCAGCTCATCGTTGTTGCGTCGAACGAGGTCCTCGTCGCTCACGTCGGTGTCGGACGACTCGGGCATCACGGCGGCGAGGTAGTACCGCACAGCGTCGGCGCCGAAGCGCTCGGCGTAGTCCAGCGCGTACGGCGCCACGCCGGCGCTCTTCGACGCCTTGGCGCCGCCCCAGACGACGTAGTGATTCGCCGGGACATCGTACGGAAGATTGAGCCCGCCGTGGCCCATGAGCATGGCGGGCCAGTTGATGGTGTGGAACGTGATATTGTCCTTCCCCATGAAGTAGTAGGCGCGCGCGTCGGGGTTCGTCCACCAGTCCTTCCAGGCGTCCGGCGTGCCCCGGCGGACCGCCCATTCGACCGACGCCGAGAGATATCCCACGATGTTCTCCGCCCAGACGTAGAACGCCTTCCCGGGGCCGATGTCCTGCATCTCCGGCGGCATCGGGATGCCCCACTCGAGATCTCGGGTGATGGCGCGATCCTTGAGCCCTTCCGTCAGGAAGCCGAGGGTGAAGTTGCGCACGTGGTCCCGCCAGTGGGTCTGCCTCTTCACCCACTCGATCAGGCGGTCCTGGAAGGCGCTGAACCGCATAAAGTAGTGCTCGGTTTCGCGCAGTTCGGGGCTCACGCCAGTGAGCCGGCTCCGCGGCTCGATGAGGTCGACCGCGTCGAGCGTCGCGCCACACTGCTCGCACTCGTCCCCGCGGGCCTGGCCGAAGCCGCACCGGGGACACGTCCCCTCGACGTAGCGGTCCGGGAGGAATCGGCCCGCCTTCGGATCGTAGAGCTGCTGGGTCTTCGCGCGGTACAGATGGCCCGCTTCCAGCAGCCGGCGGTACAGGTTCCACACGACCTCCCGGTGGTTGTCAGTGGTCGTGGTGGTGTAGAGGTCGTAGCTGATCCCGAGCGCCTCCCACGTTCGCAGGAACTCCTCGTGGAACTGCTGCGCGACCTCCATGGGCGTCCGCCCCTCCTTCTCGGCGCGCACGGTGATGGGCGTGCCGTGCATATCGCTGCCCGACACCATGAGCACGTGATCGCCCTTCGCCCGGTGGTAGCGCGCGAAGATATCGGCGGGCAGGTTGTTCCCGGCGATGTGTCCGAGGTGCTGCGAGCCGTTGGCGTACGGCCACGCGACACACACGAGGATGTAGTCGGCCATCGTTGCGACGGGAGTGTAGCCTATCGCGATTCCGGCGGCGAGGGGCGCTCCTCTGCGTGCCAGCGGCGGTAGACCTCACGCCGCGAGGCCTTCCCCGCGAGCGCCGCCGCAGCGTCCCGCACCGTCATGCCCTGCGCCTTCAAGCGGGCGATCGTCGCGTCGAGGTCGAGCTCGACCTCTGTCGGAGGCTGTGCCGTGCCCTCGACGACCAGCGTCACTTCACCGCGCACATCCGGCCCCAGGGCATCGAGCACCTCGCTCACCGTGCCCCGCAGAATCGTCTCGTGGACCTTGGTCAGCTCGCGGCACAGGGCCACGCGCCGGTCTCCCAGCGTCGAGCGGATGTCCTCGAGCGTCGCCCGCGCGCGGTGGGGCGACTCGAAGATGACCAGCGTGTCTGGCACCGACGCTACGGCGGCGAGCGCCCGCCGGCGCGGTCCGGTGGCCTTCGGAAGGAAGCCGAGGTAGTAGAACCGGCGCGACGGCAGGCCCGAGGCCGCCACCGCCGCTGTGACCGCGGAGGGTCCCGGCACCGGAGTCACGGTGTGGCCTTCGGCGATGGCGGCCACCACGAGGTCGTGGCCCGGATCGCTCACACCGGGCATGCCCGCCTCCGAGACCAGCGCCAGGTCTCCCGTGCGGAGCGCTTCCAGGAGGACGGGCGTTTTCGCGCGCTTGTTGTGGTCGTTGTAGCTGGTGAGCGGCGTATCGATGCCGTAGCGCCGGAACAGGATGCGGGTGGTCCGGGTGTCCTCCGCCGCCACGAGCGGCGCCTCCCGGAGCACGCGCAGCGCCCGCAGCGTGATGTCCTCCAGGTTGCCAATCGGTGTGGCGACCAGGTACAGGGTGCCCATGGACAATCGATGAGCCGTGTATCTCGATTTGCGATTTGCCCGCCTACCCCATTGACGGGGTGCGGCGCGCGCCGCTATAGTGTCCGAAATTCCGCGGGCGGGCAAACCGAGACGACCGATGGAACACCGCTGAAGCTGGCAGGAAACCTCCGCCGGCCTCGATCCGCGCATTCGCGGACGGGGACCACTCGGTCCTTCCTACGGAAGGACACTCCCGAGGGCAGCGCGGAGTACGAAGGAGGTACCTCGATGTCTCAGCCACGATTCAAGCAGATGCGACGGGCGTACGGGTTCGACGAAGTCGCCATCGTGCCCGGAACCGTCACCATCAACCCCGAGCTCTGCGAGCTCTCCTTCCAGATCGCCCACCTCACCTTCCCTCTCCCGATTCTCGCCGCAGCCATGGACGCCGTCGTGGACCCGAAGTTCGCGATCGCGTTCTCCAAGGCCGGCGGGCTCGCGGTGATGAATCTGGAGGGCCTGCAGACCCGGTACGACAACCCGGACGAAATCCTGCAGGAGATCGCGGAGGCGCCCAAGAGCGAGGTCACCGCGCTCATGCAGAAGGCGTACAGCGCGCCGTTGCGCGAGGACCTCGTCGCCCGGCGCATCCGGGAGATCAAGGACGGCGGCGCCACGTGCGCCGTCTCCTGTACTCCGGCTAACACCAAGCGCCTCGCTCCCATCGCGAAAGAGGCGGGCGCTGACGTCCTCGTCGTTCAGTCGACGGTCACCACCGCCCGGCATCTCTCCCGGTCGGTCAAGGGCCTGCTGTTCGACGAGCTCGTCAAGCAGATGGACCCCGTCCCCGTGATCGTCGGGAACACGGTGAGCTACCAGGCCACGAAGGAGATCATGGAGACGGGCGTGCACGGCGTGCTCGTGGGCGTGGGGCCGGGCGCCGCCTGCACAAGCCGCGAGGTGCTCGGCATCGGCGTCCCGCAGGTGACGGCCACCATCGACTGCGCGGCCGCCCGCGACCAGCACTACCGTGAGACCGGACGCTACGTGCCCATCATCACCGACGGCGGGATTTCGAGCGGCGGCGACCTGTGCAAGGCGTTCGCCGCCGGCGCCGACGCCGTCATGCTGGGGTCGATCCTGGCGGGCACCGAGGAGGCCCCGGGCCGCGGGCACCACTGGGGCATGGCCACGCCTCACGCGGAACTCCCCCGCGGCACCAGGGTCACCGTGGGCGTCACGTCGACCATCCAGAAGGTCCTGTTCGGACCGACGTCGCGGACGGACGGGCGCGAGAACCTCATCGGGGCGCTACGCACCGCGATGGGGGTGTGCGGCGCCCGCACCATCCGGGATTTCCATCAGGCCGAGATGGTGATCGCGCCCGCCATCAAGACCGAGGGGAAGGCGTTCCAGCTCGCCCAGGCGTAGCCGGCCCTAAAGCTCTACATACAACACACGGTCGAGTCCGGCGAGGTCCTGCCGGATCTCGACCCACGCGTCTGGAAACGCGCGCACGGCGGCCGCGCGGAGCTCTTGGCCCTGCTGATCGCCGATTTCGCACAGCAGCAGCGCTCTCGGCGCGAGATGCCCCGGCGCCTCCGAGAGCAGCCGCTCGATGGTCTCGGTGCCGCGCGGACCGCCCACCAGCGCCTCGCGCGGCTCGTAGCGGGTGATCTCCGGCGCCAGGCGCGTCCAGTCGTCAGCGCTCACGTAGGGCAAGTTCGCGACCACGAGGTCCGCCTTCGCCCGCAACGGCGACAGCAGGTCGCCCCGAACGAACGCGACGCGGTCCGCGACGGCGTGACGGGCGGCGTTCCTCCGCGCGAGGATGAGGGCCGGGGCGCTCGTGTCGACGGCGAGGACCCGAGCGCGTGGCCAGTGAACCGCCAACGCCACCGCCAGCGCGCCGTTGCCGGTGCCGACGTCCACCACCAGCGGCCGGTCGAGCGGGGGCTCCCGCCCACGCAGCCATTCCAGCGCGATGTCGACGAGCAGCTCCGTCTCCGGGCGTGGGATGAGCGCCTCCGGTCCGCACTCCAGTTCGAGGCCGTAGAACTCCCGATGTCCGACGATGTACGCGGTGGGCTCGCGAGCGAGACGCCGCGCGACGAGCGCTTCGAAACGCGCGGCGGCAACATTCGGCAGCGGGTCGTGCAGGATCGCGAGCAGATGAGCGCGGTCGCCGTTGAGGTTCAGGGCGTGGCGCAGAAGGATATCGGCCTCGAGTTCGGCGTCCTCGATCCCGGCCTCGCGGAAGCGCCGCGCGGCGTCACGCATGGCCTCGCCGACCGTGCGGCCCGTCATCGCTCCCCTCCTGAAGGAGCGGTGGGCGGAGGATCAGGCCGCGCTCTCCTGGAGGAGCTTCGCCTGCTCCGCCGTCGCCACGGCGTCGATGAGCTCGTCGAGGTCTCCGTCGAGCACCTCCTGCAGTCCGTGCACCGTGAGGCCGATCCGGTGGTCCGTCACGCGGTCCTGGGGGAAGTTGTAGGTGCGAATCTTTCCGCCGCGCTCGCCGGTGCCGACCTGGGCGCGGCGCGCCTCGGAGATCTCCTCCTCCTGCTCCCGCTTCTTCATGGCGAGCAGGCGGGCCCGCAGCACGGCCATCGCCTTCATCCGGTTCTTGAGCTGCGAGCGTTCGTCCTGGCAGACCACCACCAGCCCCGTGGGCAGGTGCGTGATGCGGACGGCCGTCGCCACCTTGTTCACATTCTGGCCGCCCGCGCTCCCCGCGTGGAAGATGTCGATCCGCAGGTCCTTCTCGTCGATCGTCACATCGACCTCGTCGGCCTCGGGAAGCACGGCGACGGTCGCGGCCGAGGTGTGAATCCGCCCCTTGGCCTCCGTCGCCGGGACCCGCTGCACGCG
>DATLZC010000268.1:0-8120 GCA_035574215.1 Dehalococcoidia bacterium
GCCCGACCACGTCGAGGCGGCGCTCGACCAGATCTTCACGTCGATTTCGGAGCAGCAGTACAACTCCGCGCAGGTCTTCATGGGCCGCCTGCGCGACATCTCCTACGGCTACCACGAGGTCAAGCTCTTCCTCGCGACGCAGATCTACGATTGCGCCCGCCACGTGGAGGCGTTCCGGAAGCGGGCGCTGGCCAACGGCGGCGGCCTCGGGGTGCAGTCGCCGGGCTTGCTCAACCGCGCGGCGTACGCGGCGTTCAAGTTCACGGAGCTCACCATCTACGTGAACCTGATCCGCACGTCGTTCCTGCTCACCCTGTGCGAGTGGGGCGACCGCATCGGACGATCGCAGGCCGACCGGCAGCTCTTCGAGTGGACGGCGAACGACCTGCGACGACATCACGCGTACGGCATCGAGCACCTGAAGTACTACCTCCAGACCGACCCGGGACGGCGGACCCAGGTGCGCACGTGGCTCGGTCGGGGCGAGGTGATGATGGCGGCGGATTTGCGGCGCGACAAGCCGCTGCGGGAGGCGCTCATCCTCGCCCTGGGAGACACCGTGCAGGAGGGCAAAGCGCGGCTTCGCGAGCTACGTCAGGCGCAACTCACGAAATACGTGCGGAGCCTCGAAGCGGCGACGGTGTACGGCCACGCCGAGCGCGTGGTTCCGCAGCTCAAGGACATCATCGAGAACCCCTGAAAGGCATGGCCCGGGGCGCGGGGGTGGGTTTCGCGCCCCGGGCGCTCCTCTGCGGCGCGATGCCAGGCTATTTCTTGCGGACCGTTTCCGCCCACTCGAGCAAGGGCAGGCCGGCCGCCCGGCATTCGTCGATGTTGGTGTTGATCCTGTCGATGGTGGGCCGGTCGAACGTCTCGACGAAGATGAGCAGGCCGTCGCAATCGCTCACGTGCGGCAGGATCGTCTGTACGGCTTCGACGCCGGTGCGGACGTCCTCGTCGGTGAACGACTCCTTGCCCACGAGCTCGACCAGCTTCCTGGCGAGCTGAATGGCTCCGTCGTGGTCCTCGATCATCCGGTCGACGTAGCGGCCCAGGATGGGTTTGAGCGCGGGGTAGAGGGATTCCTCCTCGTACCGGAAGTGGGGGCCGGTCAATTCGTTGAGCCGGCCGAGGACCTCGCGCGCACGGGCGGGGTCGCGCGCCTCGAACGCCGCCTTCAACGCGAACAGCGTGTCGCGGACCTTGCGGTGGTCCTCCCGGAATTCGGTAAAGACATCCGTCGCCGTGGCCATGGTGCGCACCTCCCTGGCTGAATTCGTTCGGGCCCCGGACGCGGACAACGACAATGATGGGGCAGGCGCATCAACGGCGAAACGGCCAAAGGTCACATTGTCGAGCGAGAACATCGACAAGCGGCGGGGTGTGGAAACGCGACGACCCCGTCCACGGCCGGGACGGGGTCGGGTTGGAGGCGACGCTGGTAGCAGCGGCAGGATTCGAACCTGCGACCAAGGGCTTATGAGTCCCCTGCTCTACCGCTGAGCTACGCTGCCCCGCACTGAACTTATAGCACAAGCGCCGGTGCGGACGAAAACACCCCGGGACGTCCGCCTGCCGAATGCGCTCGCGCCCTGCTATCGTGGACGCATGCCGGACGACACCGAGGCGCTGCTCAGGCGGCTCCGCGCCGAGCTCGGCCCGGGCCGCGTCGACGCGCGCAAGGCGGCGCGCGAGGAACGTATGCTCGACGCCCTCGGGCCCGGACGCGGATTCGCAGCGGAAGGCGTGGCGCCCGCGTTACCCCTCGCGGTGGCCCTGCCCCGCAGCGCCGACGAGGTCGCGACGGCCCTCCGTATCGCCACCGAAACGAGGACGCCGGTCGTCGCGTACGGCGGCGGCACCGGCCTGATGGGCGGCGCCCGATCCATTTGCCCCGGACTCGTCATCGACCTCCGCTATCTCGATCGCATCCGCGAGGTGGACCCAGCGAGCGGCTACATCTGGGTCGAGGCGGGCGCGGTGCTGGATCGGGTGAACCGAGAGCTGGAGCCTCACGGCCTCATGCTCGGGCACGACCCCTGGACGGTAGGCCTGGCCACCGTCGGCGGGGCGATCTCGACCAACGGCCTCGGCTTCCTGGGCGGCGCGTACGGCAGCATGGGCGACCAGACTCTCGCCGTCGAGGCGGCGCTCGCGGACGGAACCCTGATCCGCACGCGGCCGGTATGGCCTCATTCGGCGGGGTTCGACCTGTCCCGGCTGTTCATCGGAACCGAGGGCGCGTTCGGCATCGTGACGGCGGCGGCGCTGCGGGCGTATCCGCTGCCGGAGGAGCGCCGGCTGCTCGGCTTCCGCTTCCGTCGCTTCGAAAACGGCTTCGAGGCGGTGATGGCGCTGTTCGCGCGAGGAGTCGCACCGGCCGTGCTGGACTACGGCGACCGCTTCGCTCCAGTCGGCGGCGGGGCCCGTGTGGAAGCCGAGCCGCCGACGCTGTATCTCGGCTTCGACGGGGCGCGGGCGGTGGTCGACGCGCAGGCGTCGCTGGCGGCGTCGGCCTGCGAAGCTGCGGGCGGCCGCGCGCTCCCGGAAGCGGACGTTCGCCGCTTCTGGGAGCGCCGACACGACATCGCCGAGCGATTCGCGCGCGCTCGCCGGCGGCGGCGCGGCGGCCGGCCTCGGGCCGACGGCGCCTTCGACTACCTTCACGTCTCCCTGCCGGCGTCCCGCGTGCTCGCCTACCGCGAGGCGGCCATGGCGCTCGCGGCGGACCGGGGAGTCGACGTGCTGGAGACGGGGCTCTGGGTGCGGCCGGGGCTCTTCTCGATGGTGTTGTTCGCTGCACCCTCAGACGACGCCACGGCGCGGTTGGCGCGGGTCATCGACGACTGCCTGCGGCTCGCCCTTCGGGAGGGCGGTTCCATCGAATACTGCCACGGGGTCGGCGTGCGGCTGGCGCACCTGATGGCGGAGGAGCACGGGGCCGGCCTGGAAGCGCTGCGAGCCCTGAAGCGCGCGCTCGACCCGGCGGGCGTCCTCAATCCGGGGAAGGGCGGCCTGTGAGCCGCCGCGCTCCCGCCCGTTGATCGCAGGGCGCCGATGGCCTACAAGTAGGGGTCGTGACGCCGCGCGAAGGATTCGTCGAACGGGACAGCGCCCTCCTCCACTACACGGACTGGGGCGGCGATGGTCCGCCGCTGGTCCTGGTGCACGCGACCAGCTTCTTCGGGAAAATCTGGAAGCCCGTGGTGGAGGCGTTGCGGGGGCGGTTTCGTGTCGTCACGCCCGACCAGCGAGGCCACGGCGACAGCGGCCGGCCCGAAGACGGCTACACCTTCGAGACCTTCGCCGAGGACCTGCACGCGGTCATCGAGCATCTCGGCTTTGAGAAGGTGTTCGCCGCGGGCCATTCGTCCGGAGGCACCACCGTCGCGCTGTACGCGGCCTTGCACCCCGGCGTCATCACCCGCATGGCGCTCGTCGAGCCCATCCTCGTCGCGCCGCCGTTCGTCCGCCGCGGCCCGAACCCCATGGCCGAACAGGCGCGGAGGCGCCGGCCGGTCTGGGAGAGTCCCGACGCCATGTACGAGGCGTATCGCTCCCGGCCGCCGTTCGACACCTGGCGCGACGACCTGGTGCGGCTGTATGCGGAGGAAGGCACGCGCCCGGTGGAAGGCGGCTACGAGCTGAAGTGCCTGCCGGAGTTCGAGGCGCGCTTCTATGAAGCGGTGACGGCCCTCGATCCGTGGCCGTACCTCGAGCGCATCGACTGTCCCACGCTGGTCGCGTGGGCCGAGCGCGGCCGGCCGGCGCCGATGTTCGACCGCGAAGCGGTGGGGCGCGCGATCCGCGGCTCGCGCACCATCGTTATCCCCCACGCCACGCATTTCGTTCCCATGGAGCGGCCGGAGGAAATCGCAGAGCTGCTCGCCGGGTGGTTCCTGGGCTAGAGGGAGATCGCCATGCCCGCACGATGGGACACCGTCCAGGTCGACGGAGCGCCGATGCGCTGCTATGTGACCGTGCCCGAGGGCCCGGGGCCCTTTCCGGCGGTGATCGTCATCCAGCATGCCGGGGGCGTCGATGCCTTCGTCCAGACGATGACCGATCGCATCGCCGAAGCCGGGTTCGTGGGCGTCGCGCCCGACCTCTACCATCGTGAGGACCCCTCGAGCGCGGACGACCCCATGACGCGCATGGGCCGGCTGCGCGACCGGACGATCATCGCCGATGTGAACGCGGCCATCGAGCACGCGAAGACGCTTCCCGAGTTTCGCGCCGACCGAATCGGCATCACCGGCTTCTGCATGGGCGGGCGTGTGGCCTACCTGATGGCGACGAAGCGCCCGGACCTGAAGGCGGCGGTGGTGTTTTACGGGGGGAACATCTTCGTGCCGTGGGGTGAAGGGCCGTCGCCGTTCGACGGAACGGCGGACATCGCCTGCCCCATCCTGGGGCTGTTCGGCGAGGACGACCCGAATCCGAGCCCCAGAGACGTCGCCCGGCTGGACGCCGAACTCACGAGGCTCGGCAAGCCGCACGAGTTTCATTCGTACGCCGGCGCGGGGCACGCCTTCATGAACGAGGGCAGGCCGAGCTACCGGCCCGAGGCCGCCCGCGACGCCTGGCAGAAGTGCGTCGCCTGGTTCGAACGCTATCTGAAGACGTGACGTCGGACGTCATCGGCCCCGGAGAGCTCAAGCTCGTGAGCGCATGGTCACCCGGCCGTGACGTTTCCGGGGAGGTCGAGGAGGTCCTGCGGGCGAACGTCCGGCCCGAAGACATCCGCAGGCTGTGGGACGCGACGTTCCTCGTGTACACGGAGGCGTCCCAGGCGGAGATTCGCGACTGGCTCGCCCAACGCCTCCGCGAGGGCGACGGGGTCTTCGTCGCGGCCTTCGAGCGCTGGTCGTCGTGGGGCCGGGCGTCGGACCACCGCGCCTGGCTGCTCCGCCGGGGGCACTGACCCGCGGTCACACCCGGTAGTGGTCGATGATGCGCCGGGCGGCGGCGAGCCCCAGGACTTCGTTGACCCCGTCCTCGATCATCGAGGCGCGGGCATCCCGGAACAGCTTCTCCACGAGGAACTCCTTGCTCAGACCGTAGCCCCCGCAGAGCTGAATCGCGTCGCTGGCGACCTCGAACGCGGTCTGCGTGCTCTGGACCTTGGCGGCGATCGAGTACTCCGTCGACGGCGGTGTCGTGGTGCGGTTGTAGATGGGGACGGCGCGCGACAGGGCGCGAGCGGCCTCCACTTTGCGGAACATGTGGAAGAGCTTGTCCTGCACGAGCTGGTGTTCGCAGATCGGCTTCCCGCCCTGTACCCGCTGGCGGGTGTAGGCGAGCGCTTCCTCGAAGGCCGCGCGGGCGACACCCGTGAATGTAGTGCTCATGCCCGCGTTGGCGCCCGCCAGGATGCTGTCGATGACCGCGGGGTAGGCGTCGGGCTCGACGAGCATGTAGTGCTTGGGGATGCGGACGTTGTCGAGAAAGATCTCGCCCTGGTTCAGGTCGCGCTGCCCCAGCTTGTTCAGCGGCGGCCCCTTCGTCACGCCGGGCAGGTCGAGCGGCACCACCGCGACGCCGCCGCCGTTCATGCCGCGCGACGGGTCGACCGTGAGGAACATGCACGCGTGCGTGGCGATGGTGCCGTTGGACACCCAGGCCGACTTCTGTCCGTTGAGAATCCAGTCGTCGCCGTCGCGCCGGGCGTGCACCTGGAACGTAATCTTCGGATTCCGGAACTGCTCGGTCCCGAAGAGCAGCGTGTCGGACCCGTGATCGGGCTCCGTGATCGCCCAGCAGCCGATGTACTTCCCCTCGCGGTCGTTTACGTACGGCATGACGATCTCGTCCATGAGCGCCTTGTTCCCGGTGAGGGCCGCGTAGCGGGCGGCGAAGGCGAAGGGGAACGCGGTGACGCCGAGACTGATGGAAAGGCCGCACGAGCCCCAGCCCAGCTCTTCGCCCACCAGATGCGCCTCGAGCGGCCCGAGGTTGGCGCCGCCCAGGGCCTCAGGAAACGAGCGCAGGTGATAGCCCTGCTGGTACGCCTGCCGGAACACATCCCACAACGGCGAGCCCGGCGCGATGACCTCCTCGGGCGACATGCGGTCGAGCGCCACCGACGCCGGGCGCAGGACCTCGGCGGCGAAGCGATGCGCCTGTTCGCGGAGCGCATTCTGTTCGGGCGTGAGGGTCTTGTCGAGCTCCAGATACATGAATCGCCTCCCCTTCGCGTCACGGGTCCCTTCGGGACCGGTGGCCGTCTTGTAGCGGACGGCGCGGGCGGCCGTCAGGGGCCGAATGTCGACGGAAGGGGTGGACGTTCGGCCTGTACGTTGACGTGAAGGTGAGGGGGCTCTAGCATCGGGGAGGCGCGCGGAAAGGGCGCCCCCGGCGTGGTCGAAGAAGCGGTCCGTCCCTCGATCGCGGAAGCGGCGCCGCGCGCGACGCGGCTGCCCGCCACCTTCTCGTCGCTGCGATACCGCGACTACCGCTTCCTGTGGCTCGGACAGCTCGGGCACTCGGCGTCGCTCTGGATGGAGCAGATCGTCCGGCCGGTGCTCATCCTGCAGCTCACCGACTCGGCGCTCATGGTGGGCCTCGTCGTCGCGGCGCGCATGACGCCCATGCTGCTGTTCGGGCTGCTGGCGGGCGTCGCCGCCGACCGCTTCGACCGCAAGCGCATCCTGCTGACGACGCAGTCCGTGACCATGTCTATCCACTTCTTGATGGCGTTCCTGGTGCTGTCGGACGCTATCCAGCCGTGGCACGTCTTCGTGACCACGTTCGTCTCGGGGACGTCGATGGCGTTCAATCAGCCGGCGCGACAGTCGCTCATCCCGAAGCTCGTGCCGAAGGAGGCGCTGTTGAACGCCGTCGCGCTGAACACGGCGGGGTTGAACACGATGCGTGTGCTGGGGCCGTCGGTGGCGGGCGTGCTGCTGCTGTCGGGCGTGGGCCCGGTCTATCTGCTGAACGGGGCGCTCATCGGGGCGGTGATGGCTGTGACGGTGGCGATGCGTGTGCCCTTCGAGCCGCGCGCGCCGGAGACGCAGGCATCGTGGCTCGGCGACCTGAAGGAGAGCTTCGCGTTCCTGGGCAAGAATTCCGCCGTCCTCTCGGTGGTCGGCCCGGCGCTCATCCTCTTCGTGTTCGGGTTCCCGTATCAGAGCGTGTTCGTCCCGCTCTTCGCGAAGAAGGTGCTCGATCTCGGGGACTCGGGCGTCGGGGCGCTGGTGGCGTGCACGGGGGCGGGCGCCATCATCGGGTCGCTGGTGATGGCGTCGCAGACGGAGCTGCGCCGGCGCGGGATGCTGCTCCTCGCGTTCCTCGCGCTGTTCAGCGCGGGGCTGCTCGTGTTCTCCCGCTCGTCGATTCTCGCCCTTTCGGTGGTCGCTCTCATGGCGACGGCCAGCATGAGCACGTCGTACATGGCGCTCACCAACAGCCTGCTGCTGGAGCTCAGCCCGCCGGAGTTGCACGGCCGCGTTATGAGCCTGATGAGCCTGGACCGAGGCCTGGTTCCCCTCGGCGCGACCATCGCCGGCGCGCTGGCGTCGACGCTGGGGCCGCAGGACGGACTCATGGTCATGGCGTTGGTCTGTCTCGGGCTGACGGCGTTGACGGCCATGAGCGCCCCGGCGATCCGCCGTCTGTGAGGCTCGAGCGCGGCGGGAGGAGTACAATCGTCCCGTTCGGCCCTGTCGGATGACAGGCGGGCCGTTTAGGCTATCGCGAGAACACAGGGCCGCCGCCAAGGCGGCGAGCGAGGAGAGGCCATGCTTCGTTTGAACGTTAAGCCGGTGCCGACGCTATCGGAGCGCATCAACGAAATCCGCAAACTCACGGCGGACATCGTCAACAAGGAGATTCTGCCGAACGAGAACATCCTCTGGCGCTGGGGCGAGGATGGCCGGGTCAGCGAGAGCGAACTCGAGGAGGCACGACACCTCCGCGAGGAGATCAAGCGCAAGGTGAAGGAGGCCGGCCTGTGGGCGCCGCACCTTCCCGTCGAGTACGGCGGCGCCGGCCTGAACTTCCTCGAGCACGCCTATATGAACGAAGTGCTCGCCTACGCGGTGGGGGCGGCGTCGCTGTTCGGCGTCGTCGCGCCGAACTCCGGCAACCAGACGATCCTCCTCAAGTACGGGACCGAG
>DATLZC010000269.1:0-5679 GCA_035574215.1 Dehalococcoidia bacterium
TCGCGCGCGACCGATCTTCCAGACGGAACCGCCGCGAACCACGCTCCCGGCGTCCGGCCTCGTGGCGCCGCTCCGGCGCGCGACGCGCGCACCCCGCAGGGAGGCGGTCTGCCGGGCGCCGGGAGCGTTGACCTCGGCCCGGGATCCCCGACTACGGCGGCCCCGCGAATCGGACGATGGCGTCCACGTACGGCGCGTACGCCGTCGCGATTTCATGGCTCTCGAACGGCCCCGACGCGATGGCTCCGTACAGCGCGAGGTCCGCGCCCTCGAGCGTCTGCGTCGCGCGATCGTCAACGAAGGGGCCGGGCAGCCCGCACGGCGTCGGGTAGTACAGGCAGTCGTTCGCGTTTCCAATTGTCGCCAGCCGGATGGCGTCGGCGCGGATGGCCCGGGCGGCCGCGCGCTGTGCTTCCTGCGCGGCGGGGTCGGAGGCGAGCCGGACGAGGTCCGCGCCCGCGGCATAGGTCTTGCCGTCGCACTCCACGAGGTCCAGCACGACCTGCTTGTCCGCGCTCGCGCCCAGCAGCGGCGCATCGATGGTCACCACCGCGCTCAGCCCGACCTTGTCAGTCCGCGCCGCCTCGCGCTCGGCGAGCTCGAAGGCGATATACCCGCCGAGGCTGTGCCCCACCAGAACGAAGCCCGCCTTCGGATGCGCCTCCCGGTAGGCTCGCAGCATCGCGTCGAGGCGGTCGACGCTTGCTTCGGTCGGGCGGTCCGTGTCGAGACAGCCGTAGTCTTCGGGGACCCACCGCCCCGCGTCGTCGACGCGGCCGCCCGCATAGCTGAAGTCGAGCAGCCGCTCATCGGGGAACCCTGCGTCGCGGAAGGCCTGCCGCAGCGTCGCGAATCGGCGCTCGCCCAGCGGACCGACCCCCGTCTGGCCGTCCTCGAGCGACGTATACAGGCCCTGCACGAAGACGACGACGCGCTCGCCGGGCGGCGGGCAGTACCCGGCGGCGAACACAGCGGCGAAGGCGGCGAGCGTCAGGACCGCGAGCGCGCGCGTCGGCTCCTCCCTTCGAATACGGGGCGCTCCGTTAGCGTATCGGCCGCGCCGGGCCCGCCGGACAGCGGGGCGGCGCTAGCCCAGGAATTCGTAGCCGCCGGCGACGCCTTCGGGCTTCTGGTCGATGATGACGTTCACACAGGCCGGCTTGCCTGACGCGAAGGCGCGCTCGATGGCGGGATAGATGTCCTTCGGCTCGGTCACATACTCGCCGTACCCGCCCAGGGCCTCGACGACCTTGTCGTACCGGGCGTTGTCGCCCAACCGGGTGGCGACGATGCGGTCGGGGCCGTACATCCGCTCCTGCCCGACGATGATCTGTCCCCACTGACGGTCGTTCCCCACGACGGCCACCACCGGCATGTTGAAGCGGACCAGCGTGTCGAAGTCGAATCCGTTGAGGCCGAAGGAGCCGTCGCCGTTCACCATCAGGACCTTCTTCTCCGGCAGCGCCGCCTTCACGGCGATGCAGAACCCGGTCCCGACGCCCAGGGTGCCCATGGGACCCGGGCCCATGAACTGCCCCGGGTGGTTCACCGGCAGCACCTGCGCCGCCGTGGCCACGATGTCGCCTCCGTCGCCGATGACGATGGTGTTGTCGTCGACGAACTTCGCCATCTCGTTGCACAGCCGAAGCGGGTGGATGGGCGTCCGGTCATCGTGGAGCCACTTCTGCCGCAGCTCCCAGATCTTCGTCTCGCCGTCGCGCAGCATGCGCAGCCATTCGTCGTGCTGGAGACTCCCGTCGCCGATCTCGGCCCGGATGCCCTCGAGCACCGCGCGCGGATCGCCCTCGATGCCGATGTCGACGGCGCGGTTCCGGCCGAGCTCCGTGGGGTCGATGTCGACGGCGATGACGCGCGCCTGCGGGTTGATGCGCCGCCCGTAGCTGAGGCGGAAGTCCATGGGCGTGCCCACGAAGAGGGCGACGTCGCACTGCTCGAAAGCGGTGCGGCGGGTGCGGCTGTAGAACAGCGGGTGGTCCTGGGGCACGCAGCCGCGGCCCATGTCGTTGAGGTAGATGGGCGCCTGGAGCTTCTCGGCGAGCTCCTGGAGGGCCCGGCCGGCGTCGGACCAGTAGACGCCGCTGCCGCCCATGACGACGGGCCGCTCGGCGGCGCGCAGCAGCTTCGCCGCTTCGCGGATCAGCGTCGGGTCCCCGTGGACGCGTCCCGTGGGGCGGTACCCCTCCGGGAGCTTGACCTGCTCCTCCTCGAGGCGCCCGAAGAGCACGTCGGAGGGCAGCTCGAGAAAGACGGGGCCGTAGCGGCCGGTCATCGCGATGCGGAAGGCCTGCGCCAGGTACTCGGGGATGCGGTGGGTGTGGTAGCAGGTGGCGGCCCACTTGGTGATGGGCTTCATCATCTCGACGGTGCCGGGGATCTCCTGGAGCGAGCCCATGAGCGCGGTCGAAATGGGGGCGGCGCCGCCGATGAGGACCATCGGGCTGCCGTTCTGGTAGGCGTTGGCGACGGCGGTGACGGCGTCCGTCACGCCGGGGCCGGCGGTGACGACGGCGACGCCGGGCTTGCGCTTGATGCGCCCCCAGCCTTCGGCGGCGTGCCCGGCCACCTGCTCGTGCCGCGTGTCGATGACGCGGATGCCCTCGTCGAGGCAGCCGTCGTAGATGTTCTGGATGTGCCCTCCGGAGAGGGTGAAGATGGTGTCGATGCCTTCCTTCTTGAGCATGCGGGCGACGAGGTCGCCGCCGTCGATCTGCGCCATGGGAGACCTCCGCGGGTAAGCGTCGAGAACGCGCCCTCACGGTACTAGGGTCGCGCGAGAGGAACAAGCGCCCGCGGGCCACCTCGCGCGGCCGCCCACGCTGCCGGCGTCAAGCTGGGTCCGCCGCAGGCGGGCTTCGGGGTCATGCTGAGTCCGCCGAAAGGCGGACGAAGCATCTCGCCGCCCTCAGAACCGCGTCTCCCCCGTAGGGCAACGCCCTCGCCGCGGACAGGAGATGCTTCGGACTCGCTTCGCTCGCCCTCAGCATGACCGAGGGAAAGGGTCCTCGCCGCACAGGCTTCCCGTCATGCTGAGTCCACCGCAGGCGGGCTTCGAGGTCATGCTGAGTCCGCCGAAGGCGGGCCTCGGGTCATGCTGAGTCCGCCGCAGGGCGGACGAAGCATCTCGCCGCCCTCAGAACCACCTCTTCGCCAAAAGGGCAACGCCTTCGTCGGGGATAGGAGATGCTTCGGACTCGCTCCGCTCGCCCTCAGCATGACGGGTGAGCGATGGCGCGGGGCGTCGCCCCTAGAACATCGCGTAGCCGCCGTTGACGCCCAGCGTCTGGCCCGTGATCCACTCGGCGCGCTCCGACACCAGGAACGCCACGGCGTCCGCGATGTCCTGCGGGCGCCCCAGACGCCCGAGCCCGCGGTACAGCGGATACTGCCGCCCGATGGCGTCCAACCGGGCGCGCCCCTCCTCGCTTTCGCGGGCGGCCGCGAACAGCGCTTCGGTCGCCTCCGTCTCCGTCGTGCCGGGCGAAACGCAGTTCACCGTAATGCGGTAGCGTCCGACCTCCTTCGCCAGCGCGCGGGCGAAGCCGGCGGCTCCCGCCTTCGCCATCGAGTACGTCGCCAGACGCGGCTCGCCCACCCGCCCGGCGTCGGAGATGATGTTGACGATGCGGCCCCACGCCTGGTTCTGCATCGTCTCGAGCACGGCGCTCGTGCAGTTCAGCACGCCGTAGGTGATGACGTTCATCACCCTGTCCCACGCCGCGCGGTTCTGCTGGACGAAGTAGGGCCCGCCGAAGCCGCCGCCCATCTCCTCGGCGCCGCGCGCCGGGATGCCCGCGTTGTTCACCAGGATGTGCACCGCCCCCCAGGCGTCGATGACGCGGCGCACCATCTCGCGCACCTGCGTCTCGTCCGTGACGTCGGCGGGCGCGGGCATCGCTTCGCCGCCCTTCGACCGGATCTCCGCCGCGACCGACTCCGCGCGTTCGGCGAAGAAGTCGTTCACGGCCACCTTCGCGCCCTCGTCGGCGAGCGTGAGCGCGATAGCGCGGCCGATGCCGCGGCCCGCCCCCGTCACGATGGCCACCTTGTCCTTCAGTCCGAGGTCCATGGTTCGCCTCCCGCCGCGATATCCGAAAGGCCGCGCTCCAGCGTGTCGCGCGGCTCGTCCCGCCAGCCTGAAAGCTCACCTTCAGGTGGTATGAGCGCCTAATACAGCACCTGCTCGACGGTAAGCTCGGCGATCTCCTCGTCGCTCAGGCCCAGGATCTCCTTACACACCTGATGGGTGTGCTGACCCAGCAGCGGGGCCGGCCAGCGCAGCTTCCCGGGCGTCTTCGACAGCACGAAGGGCGGCCCGTCGTAGGCCGTGCGGCCGGCCTCCGGGTGGTCGAGGTAGACGTAGTACCCGCGGGCCTTGAGGTGCTCGTCGTAGTCGAGCATCTCGCGGGCGCTCTGCACCACGCCCGCGGGCACGCCGCGCGCCTGGAGATCGGCCATAAGCTCGTAGGCGTCCTTGTCCGACGTCCATTCGTTGATGCGCTCCTCGAGCTCGGCCTCGTGCTCCTTGCGGCCCAGCAGCGTGGCGAAGCGCTCCTCTTGTGCCCACGCCGGGTTCCCCATGGCCTCGACCAGCGCGCGCCACTCGTCATCGGTAAAACAGGCGATGGCGATCCAGCGCTCGAAGGCGACGTCGTTGGGGTCGCCCTCCAGGCGCTTGCAGCGGAAGGCGTTGTGGGGAGCGGCGTACGGCAGGCCGTTACCCGACCGGCACTGCACCCGGCCGTTCGCGGTGTAGTCGAAGATCGCGGGGCCGAGCGGGGCGACCGACGATTCGATCTGCGCGCACTCGATGCGCTGGCCTTTTCCCGTGCGGCGCCGATAGCGGAGCGCCGCCAGGATAGCGATGAGCGTGTGCCCGGGATTGATGACGTAGTCGGGGTAGTTGGTCCCGAGGCCAATGGGCGGCCGCTCCGGGAATCCGGACAGGTGACTGTAGCCGGTGATGGGCGTGAGGACGGCGCCGAAGCCCAGGAAGTCGCGATGAGGGCCGTCGTAGCCCTGCATGGGCTGGTACACCGCGATGATCTGCGGGTTGATGGCCGACACCTTGTCGTAGGTGAGGCCCCAGCGTTCGATGACCCGCGGCGTGATGTTGGTGAGGAAGACATCGGCCCAGGCGATCAGCCGCTTCGCGAGCTCCTGGCCCTTCTCGGTGTTCATGTTGAGGGTCAGGCCCAGCTTCCCGGCGTTGTAGTTGTTGAAGTACCCGCTGACGTTGTAGCCCGTCTTCCCCTTCGCGAACGGGGCCACCGTGCGCAGGGCATCGACGTGCGACTCCGATTCGACGCGGACGACGGTGGCGCCGAAGGTGGCGAGGTGCTCGGCGCAGATGGGCCCCGCGCCGAACCACGAGAAGTCAGCGACCTTGATTCCTTCCAGGGGCATCCTGGTCATCGCGCGCTCCTCCCCTGTTACACGACGCCGGCCGCCGCGAGCCGCTGGAGGTCCTCCAGGCTCAGGCCCAGCTCGTCCACGTACACCTCGACGTTATGTTCACCCATGGCCGGCGGCCGCCGTCGGATCGCCCACGGCGTCTCGCTGAGCCGGTACGGCGGGCCGGGATACCGCAGCGTCTCGCCCAGCTCCGGATGCTCCACCGGCGTGAGCCACTTCCGGTATTCGAGCTGCGGATTCTTCGCG
>DATLZC010000270.1:0-15160 GCA_035574215.1 Dehalococcoidia bacterium
GTCGCGCAGCAGGCCCACGCGGTCCCACGCCTCGATGCGGACGGCGACGGGGTAGTGCTGGCCGCTGCGCCCCCATTCGACCTCGACGAGGCGCTCGGGCTCGTCCTCGTGGACGATGTTCCAGCAGTCGCGCCGGTGCACGGTCACGCCGCGCGAGCGGGTGACGAAGCCGATGATCTCGTCGCCGGGCACGGGGTTGCAGCACCGCGCGAGCTGGGTGAGAAGATCGCCGGTGCCGAGCACCTGCACGCTGGAGGTGTAGACCGGCCGGGCCCGGGCCGGCGTCGCCTCGGCCTCCTCCGCCGGCTCCTCGGGCGGGGGCGGGAGCAAAGCCGCCAGCCTCATGCTGATCGCGTGCAGGCTGACACCCCCGTATCCGATGGCCGCGAGGAAGTCGTCGAGCGATTCGAACTTGAACGCGCGCAGCAACTCCTCTTCGGTCTCGGCCAGCGTCAGACCGACCCGCCGGAGCTCCTTCTCCAGCAGCTCGCGGCCGCGGGCGATGTTTTCCGTGCGCTCGCGGCGCTTGAACCACTGGCGGATCTTCTCCCGCGCGTGCGACGTCTTGACGTATCCGAGATGCGGGTTCAGCCAGTCGAGCGACGGGCCGCGGTCCGCTTTGCTCGCGATCACCTCGACGACGTCGCCGTTCTTGAGCTGGTAGTTCAGCGGCACGAGCCGGCCGTTCACCTTCGCGCCCACGCACCGGTACCCGAGGTCGGTGTGAATACGAAACGCGAAGTCGAGTGGCGTGGCGCCCGCCGGGAGGTCCTTGATCTCGCCCTTGGGCGTGTACACGAACACCTGGTCGCGGAAGATGTCCGTCTTGACCCACTCGACGAACTCCTCCGCGGCCTGCATGTCGCGCTTCCACTCGAGCAACTGGCGCAGCCACGAGAGCCGCTCCTCAAAACGGATGTCTCGCTTGCCGCCCTCCTTGTAGCGCCAGTGGGCAGCCACGCCGTATTCGGCGATCTGGTGCATCTCGTGCGTCCGGATCTGAACTTCGATCGGACGCGCGCCCAGGCACATCACGGTGGTGTGCAGCGACTGGTACAGGCTCTCTTTCGGCATCGCGATGTAGTCATCGAACTGTCCCGGGATGGGGTGCCACAGGCCATGCACGACACCGAGCGCGTTGTAGCAGTCGGCCACCGTGTTCACGAGGACGCGGAGCGCCAGCAAGTCGTAAATCTCATTGAAGCTCTTCCCCTGGGCCGCGTAGCGCTGCATCTTCTCGTAGATCGAGTACAGGTGCTTCGCCCGGCCCTTCACCTCGGCTTCAATGCCGTGCTTCGCCAGCTCCTCCCGTAGGATGGACTCCACCTGCGCGATATAGCGCTCGCGGGTCGCCCGCTTGGACGCGATGAGCCGCGAGACCTCCTTGAACGCCTCCGGCTGCAGGTACCGGAACGCGAGGTCCTCGAGCTGCCATTTGATCTGCCAGATGCCCAGGCGGCTCGCGAGCGGCGCGTAGATGTCCATCGTCTCCTGCGCGATGCGCAGCCGCTTCTCCGGCGGATGCGCATCCAGCGTCCGCATGTTGTGGAGCCGATCGCAGAGCTTGATGATGACCACGCGGATGTCCTCGGCCATGGCGAGGAACATCTTCCGCAGGTTCTCCGCCTGGATGCCCTCGTCACCGGGACGTTCGGCGTGCCAGGTCAGCTTGTCCAGCTTGGTGACACCGTCGACCAGCTTGGCGACCTCGGGGCCGAACCGCTTCGCGATCTCCTCGTTCGGGACGCCGCAATCCTCCTGCACATCGTGCAGGAGCGCAGCCTGAATCGCCGGCGCGTCGAGGCCGAGCTGAGCGCAGGTCAGCGCCGTGGCGACCGGGTGCGTGATGAAGGCGTCGCCCGAAAGGCGGCGCTGGCCGTCGTGGCAGCGCTCGGCAAAGGCGTACGCCTCCTCGATGAGACGCACACGCTCCTCCGGGAGGTACTCGCGAACGGCGGCGAGCAACTCTTCCAGAGACGCCGTTTTCGGCACGTACGTGGATCCGGCGGTCGTCGTCATATCCGTTTTCACTTTACTGGAATATCGGCCTCCCCGGATACGTGTGTGGAGGGCCTGCGGGCGTTCCGCTGTCTGATGGACGCGGCCTGCGTTATGCTGACGGCATCATGACCGTCAGCCAAACGCACGCCACGAAGCGGCGGTTCCGCCGTCCGCGCGGCACGAACGATATCCTGCCCGCCGAGTGGCCCTACTGGGACTACGTCATCGACACCGCTCGCCGGGTGGCCCGGCGATTCGGGTACGAGCGCATTCAGACGCCGGTGTTCGAGGACGCAGGCGTCTTCCTCCGCGGCGTCGGCGAGGGCACCGACATCGTCGAGAAGGAGATGTACATCTTCGAGGACCGCGGGGGTGACCGGCTCGCGCTGCGTCCGGAAGGCACGGCCAACACGATGCGGGCGTATCTCGAGCACGGGATGGCCAACCTCCCCCAGCCCGTCCGGCTGTACTACGTCGGGGCGGTGTACCGGTACGACCGGCCCCAGGCCGGCCGGTACCGTGAACACCACCAGTTCGGCGTCGAGGTCATCGGCGACGCCGACCCGATGGTGGACGCCGAGGTCATCGACGTACTGGCGACGCTGTACCGCGAGCTGGGCATCACCGATCTCACGTTGCTCCTGAACTCCATCGGAGACCCGGCATGCCGCCGCGGCTATCTCGAGACACTGCGGTCGTACTACGGGACCCGCCTCGACGAAGTCTGCGCTGACTGCCGGGTGCGGTTCGAGAAGAACCCGCTCCGCTTGCTCGACTGCAAGAACGAACGCTGCCAGCCCGTGATCAGGAACGCGCCTCGCATCACTGAGCACCTGTGCGACGCTTGCCGCGAACACTTCGAAGCGCTGCAGCGGTACCTCGACGCGCTCGGCATTCCGTACGTGGTCACGCCGACGCTGGTTCGCGGGTTCGACTACTACACGCGGACGGTGTTCGAGTTCGTGCCCCCGGGGGAAGGCGCGCAGTCGACGGTAGGAGGTGGGGGCCGGTACGACGTGCTCATGGAGGCGCTCGGCGGCCCGCCGACGCCCGGCATCGGCTTCGGGACCGGAATCGAGCGCATCATCCTCAATCTCAAGCGGCTGGGAATCGACCCGCCGTCTCCCCCGCCGCCGGACGTGTACGTGGCGCACGCGTCGTCCGCCGCGCGGGTCGAAGCGTTGCGGCTTGCGGCCGACCTCCGGTGCGCAGGGCTCACCGCCGTCGTGGGTTCCGCCGCGCGCAGCCTGAAGAGCCAGTTCCGCCATGCCGACGCGCTGGGCGTTCGCTACGTCGCCGTGCTGGGGGACGCCGAGCTCGCCCGCGGTGTCGTGACGCTCCGCTCACTCGCTGACGGGACGCAGCACGAAGTCCCTCGAGCCGACGTGGTCGTGCGCATTCTCGACGCCGCAATGTGACGAACGTCAACCCCCGAACATTCGGCGCGCTGCTATACTGAGGGCGCCGGCGATCTGCCGCCGGACGCGTTCCCAATGTTGTCTTCCTCAGTCCAGGCTCGGAGCGGCTGCCGTGCGGGCGCACGAACTGGTTCGCCTTCGCCGTGGCCGTCTACGGGCGGGTCATGAGCCGAACCCGCTCGGGATGGTCGTGGTCTGGCTCGCGCTCGCCGTCCTCACGGCGGTGGCCGCGCTCGTTTCCGGGTACTACACCAGCGCCGTCGCCGACATTCCGTCTCCGCTGGAGCAGATGGCGCTCCAGGGCGATGGCGCGCGCATCTACGACCGCAACGGCGTGCTCCTGTATCAGTTCGTCGGCGAGCGCGGCTATCAGCAGGACGTGACGCTCGACGAGGTCTCCCCGTACGTCATCTGGGCGACGATCGCGACGGAGGACGCGAGCTTTTACAGCAACCCGGGCGTCAACCCCAAAGGACTGGCGCGGGCGGTGATCGAGAATCTGCGGCCCGGCGACAGGTTCCTCCAGGGCAGCGGCGGAAGCTCTATCACCCAGCAGCTCGTCAAGCAGCTTTACGAGACGCCCGAAGAGCGCTCGCAGCGCTCGCTGAGGCGAAAGCTCCGAGAGATCGCGCTGGCGCTCGAACTGGGCTCCCGGTACCCGAAGGACCAGATCCTGACCTGGTATCTGAACAACGTGTCGTATGGTGGGCTGTTGACGGGCATCGAAGCCGCAGCCCGAGGGTACTTCGGGAAGTCCGCGCGCGACCTGACCCTCCCCGAGGCGGCGTATCTCGCCGGGCTCCCGCAAGCACCCGCGGAGTATGACCCGTTCGCCCATCCAGACGCCGCCAAGCGCCGCCAGGTCCAGGTGCTCGACCTCATGGTCCGGCACGGGTACCTGACGCAGTACGAGGCGGACATGGCGAAGCTCGTTCCCATCACCCTCCAGCCGCAGCCGGCGCCGTTCCGTGCCCCGCATTTCGTCCTGTACGTGGCCGACGAGATCCGGCGCACCCTTGGCGAGGAGGCGCTGTACCGCGGCGGCCTGCGTGTCATCACGACGCTGGATTACGACCTCCAGCGCTACGCGGAAGAGTCGCTCGAGCGCTGGCTGGACGAATTCGAGGCGTCGACGAACGCCCACAACGGCGCTGTCGTAGTGCTGGACGCGACCAACGCCGAGATTCTGGCGATGGTCGGGAGCCGGGACTACTTCCGCACGGACATCCAGGGCGAGAACAACAACGCGCTGGCGCTGAACTCCCCGGGCTCGACCTTCAAGCCGTTCACGTATCTGACCGCGTTTCTGCAAGGGTGGGGGCCCGACTGGCCCGTCATCGACTCGCCGTTCACGTACCGGGAGGCGGACGGCCGGGCGTTCCGGCCAGAGAACCCGCAGCACAACTACTACGGCACGATTACCGTCCGTCAGGCGCTGGGCGCGTCGCTGAACGTTCCTGCGTTCAAGACCGCGCTCTGGGTGGGCGTCGACCGTATCGTCGAGGTCGCCCGGCAGCTCGGCATCACGACGCTGAACGGCCGCTACGGCCCCTCGCTCACCCTCGGTTCTGGCGACGTGACGCTGCTGGACATGGTCTATGCGTACAGCGTCTTCGCGAACAACGGGGTCATGAAAGGCCAGCCGCGCATGAACCCGACTGGACAGCCGGGGAGGCCGCTCGACCCCGTGGCGGTCCTGCGGGTCGAGGATCGCACGGGACGCGTGCTGCTGGACAATTCGCAGCGCGTCCGCGACCTCCAGGTCGTCGACGCGCCGTACGCGTATCTCATTACCGACATCCTCATGGACGACGAGGCGCGCGTCGCCACCTTCGGGCGGAACAGCGTGCTCGCTATCCCGGACCGGCAGGTCGCGGTCAAGACGGGGACCAGCGCGCCGTACGAGGGCCGGCCCGAGCTCGTGGGCGACACGTGGGCCGTGGGCTATTCGCCCGACCGGGTGGTAGGCGTCTGGATCGGGAACAGCGATAACAGCCCGATGCGGAACATCTACAGCACCACCATCGCTGCTCGCGTCTGGCGCGATGTCATTCTCGCCGCCCACGAGGGCCTTCCGCCGCGGCGCTTCGTCCGCCCGCCCGGCATCGTGACGGCGACGGTATGCGTGCCGTCGGGGCTGAAACCCACGCCCGCATGCGGACGCACCGTCACCGGCGAGTTCGTGGCGGCCTCGCTCCGTGACCAGTGGGACGACTGGTGGGGCCGGGTCGAAGAACGCGACGGGCGGCTCGTTGTGGTCGAGCGGGGGTTCCGTCCCCCGGATGACGTCACCGGCTACAAGCGTACGCTGGCGATGGAGTACGCGACGAGCGGCTGGTGGCGGGAGCCTCCGCGGCGCTCGCGAACTACGCCCACCTCCACGCCGACTCCCACGCCGACGCCCACGCCGGCGCGGACGGCAGAAGCGACGCGCACGCCGTCTCCGTGACGGTTGGTGTCAGCTCAGGACCTCGGGCGGCAGCTTCAGCCCTTCACCCGTGGCCTGCACGACCACGCCCAGCGCTTCGAGCCGGCGTACTTCGTCCTCGGAGAGCCCCAGCCAGCCCGTCAGGATCTCCTCCGTGTGTTCGCCGACGTCCGGAGGGAGGCCCTTCACGCCGCCGGGGGTGCGCGAGAGCTTGATCGGGGTGTTGGGCACCGTCAGCGGGCGGCCCATCCGGGGATGACGCAGCTCGACGAGCATGTCCCGCGCTCGCACCTGCGGCTGCGCCACCGCCTGCGCGATGTTGTTGAGCGGCCCGCACGGCAGACCGATGCGGTCGAACTCCTCGATCCACTCGGCGGTGGTCCGCTGCATGAGGGCCTCGTTCAGGATGGGCTCGAGGATAGCGTGGTTCTTCGTGCGCAGCGCGCTCGTCTCGAAGCGCTCGTCGCCGATGAGCTCGGGCCGTCCGATGGTCGCGCAGAAAAGCTCCCACTGATTCTCGACGCCCCAGGCGAGCGCGAGCACGATGTAACCGTCCTTCGTGGGGAACGCCTGGAACGGCGTCGCCGCCGGATGGCGCGTTCCCAGCGGGCCGGGAATCTGCCCCGTCGCGAAGTACCGGACGATGGCGTTTTCGAGGATGGCGATCTGGCAGTCGAGCATGCTCACGTCGACGAACTGCCCCTGACCCGAGCGCTCGCGCTCGTGCAGCGCCGCCAGCACCCCGATGGCGGTGAACAGCCCCGCGGCGATGTCTCCGAGCGACAGGCCGGGACGCACCGGCCGTCCGCCCGGCTCGCCGGTGATGCTCATCACGCCGCCCATCCCCTGCACGACGATGTCGAGCGCCGGCCGCAGGCGGTCCGGTCCCGTCTGCCCGAAGCCGGACGTCGCGGCGTAGATGAGCCGCGGGTTACGCTGGCGCAGCGTCTCGTACCCCAGTCCAAGGCCGTCCATCGTCCCCGGCGTGAAGTTCTCCATCACGACGTCGACCTTCTCGACCAGGCGGAGGAAGAGCTCCTTGCCCTCGAGTCGCTGCAGGTCGATGGCGACGCTTTTCTTCCCCCGGTTGATGCTGAAGAAGTAGGCGCTCTCGCCGTTGACGTGAGGCCCCGTGGTGCGGGCGACGTCACCCCACGGGGGCCGCTCGACCTTCACGACCTCTGCGCCCAGATCGCACAGGACCATGCTGGCGTAGGGCCCTGAGAGGACCCACGTCAGGTCGAGGATCGTGACGTCGGACAGAGGGCCGGACATCCGCGCGCTCCTGAAGGAGTTCTTCTACACGCAGGGTACGGCAAATGCGCGCGGCGTTGGAGAGCGAAGGCTACTCTCGGCCAGAGCGGGCGGCCGGCGCAAGGCGCTGCATGAGGCGTGCGAGAAACGGCGGCGGGATCTCGCGGCCTTCGTCGTCGCGGCGGAGCTGGTACTTCACCGTGGCCCGCACGAGCGGATCGCGCAGGAGCGCCGGGCCGAGGTCGATGCGCTTCCTGTTCACGATGGCGAGCCGGCGCTCGTCGCTGTCTCGGTCGAGGATGAGGTCGCGCACAGCCCGGGACGCCAGATGCGTGATGGCGACGCCGTGGCCGTTGTACCCGAAGGCGTACGCCACGCGGTCGCCCTTCAGCCAGCCCACCAGCGGGAGGAACTCGGCGGTGACGCCGATGGGCCCGCCCCAGCGGTATTCGAAGCGCACGTCGTGGAGCTGGGGGAACGTCCACTGGAACGTCTCCTGCAGCCGGCGGAAGACGTATTCGTCACGGTCGTACCGGGGATGCGGCCCGTCCGGATGATACGGGGCGTCCCGTCCCGCCCAGAGGAGCCGGCCGTCGATCGTGGGGCGGAAGTAGTGGAGGAACACGCGGCGGTCCTCCATCCCTTCGCGGCCGGCCCAGCCCACGCGCGCCCACTGCTCGTCGGTAAGCGGCTCGGACAGCAGGATGTATGAGTAGAACGGCATGACGAACCGGCGCAGCTCCGGGATGCGCGCGCTGTACGCGTTCGCCGCGAGGAGGACCCGCTGGGCGACGACCCGGCCTCTGGGGGTGAATACGGTTACGTCGCGCTCGGAGGGCGCTAGGCGGGTCATCGGTGTGGATTCGTAGATGCGCGCGCCGAGCCGCTCGACCGTGCGCTTCAGCCCGCGCGCGAGCCGCGCCGGGTTCAGCAGCGTGCACGCGGTCTCGCGCATGCCGTACCGGAACGTCTCCGAATGGACGGCGGCCTGCACGGCGTCGTGGTCCAGATACGCGATGCCTTCGATCCCCAGGCGCTGCGCCGTTTCGACGTCGCGGCGGATGATGTCGTCCTGGAGCGGGCTGTTGGAGACGGTGATGAGTCCGTTCGGCTGCAGGTCGGCCTCGATACCTTCTTCCGCGCACACGCGTTCGATGCTGTGGACCGACTCCTCGGCGGCGCGATGGAGCGCCTTCGCCTGCTCGGCCCCGACAGCGTCGACGAGGTCGGCGAGGCTGCGGTGGATGAGGGTCATCGCGAAGCCGCCGTTGCGCCCCGACGCGCCGTAGCCGACAGCGTTGGCCTCGAGGATGACGACGGTTATCCCCGGGTCGGCCTTCAGGAGGTGGTACGCGGTCCACAGGCCCGTGAAGCCGCCGCCGACGATAGCGACGTCGGTGCGGACGTCCCCCTCCAATGGAGGGTTGGGCTCGTACGGATCGAGGCTGAGCCAGTAGCTGCGGGTCGCGAGGTCTTGGACCACGGCGCAAGTCTCCCTTCCGGTGGCGCAGGGCCAAGTGTACGCCGATCTGGGTCAGAGGCAAACAGGAGAAAACTGTCCCGTAGCGTAGTACGATCACGTTTCGCAAAAGACGAAGAATTGGACGGTCTCCTACAGGAGTTCTCGCCATGGTTGTTCCGAACGCAGAAGACTTCCGCCGGGCCCTGAGGGCTTGGCTCAGGAACGCTGAGACGGAAGGCAGGTCGCACGTCGATGTGAACGCGGGTGACCTGCACAGGCGACTGGGCGGCTACCCCGGCCGAGGCCACAGAATGCCTGTTTGTTGCCACGTCATGTACCAAGAGCTGCGGGCTGGCGACCAAATTCTTGACGCCCCTCCGAAGGGTCAGGGGGCCTCGTTGACCATCCGCTATCGGCTGCCGCGGCCCTGAGCGGGCCTACCAGCGCACTTCCTCGCGGGCCTCGCGATCGAGCAGCCAGCGCACGGCGTCCATCAGCGGCAGGCCCTCGTGCAAGAAGCGGTGCATCGCCTCCGTGATGGGCATGTCGACGCCATGACGGCGGGCCAGCGTCCAGGCGCCGGCGGTCGTCTCGACGCCTTCCGCGACCTCGCGCAGGTCGGCGAGCACATCGGCGAGCGCGCGGCCCTGGCCGAGCGCCTCGCCCACGCGCCGGTTACGCGACAGGCGGCTGTAGCAGGTCGCCACCAGGTCGCCCATACCGGCGAGGCCCAGGAACGTGAGGGGGTCGGCGCCGCAGGCCACGCCGAGGCGCGTGATTTCGGCCAGCCCGCGGGTCACGAACGCGGCCTTCGCGTTGTCGCCCTGACGCAGGCCATCGGCGATGCCCGCCCCCAGCGCGATGACGTTCTTGAGCGCTCCCGCGAGCTCGACGCCGATGACGTCGCGCGAGGTGTACGCGCGGAACGAGGGACTGCTGAACGCGCGCTGAGCGAAGCGCGCGGCTTCGTCGCTGGAGGAGGCGATGACGGCGGCGCAGGGAAGGCCCGCCGCCACTTCGTCCTTCAGGTTGGGGCCGGAGAGGGCGCAGTACTGCTCGGGCGCCATCGAAGGGACGGCTTCCCGCACCACCTCCGAGATGCGCAGAGCGGTGTTGCGCTCGATGCCCTTGGTCGCGCTCACGAAGACGGCATCCCGGGGAAGCGCCCGGGCGAGCGGGGTCAGATTCGACCGCACCGTCTGCGCAGGCACGGCGAGCGTCACGAGGTCCGCGCCGTCGAAGGCCTCGGCGGGGTCGGCCGTCTGCGCCAAACCTGGAGGGAAGGGGTGATCGGGGAGGCGCGGGCTGCGTCCGGAGTGTCTGAGGGCTTCGGCCTCCTCGCGGGTGCGGGCCAGGAGCCGCACCTCGTGTCCGTTCCGGGCGAGCAGCAGGGCCAGCGTGACGCCCCAGCCCGTGGTTCCGATGACGGCGGCGCGCAGGCGTTCAGCCATGGGTTCAGCGTGGGTCCGCCACGGGAGGGTTGGGCGCCTCGGCGGGCCTGCCGCGGGCGCGGCGTTCCCCGCCCTGCCCGAGCTTCGGCTCGGTGCCCGCGAGCAGCCGCGCGATGTTGTCCTTATGCAGGACGATGATGGCGGCGCCTCCTCCGGCGGCGAAGGCCGCATGCGCCCACGACGCCAGGCCCGCGGCGGCGAGGACGACAAAGAGCGCGCCGGCGATGAACGCGATACTGATGGACATCACGGACATGATGCGCGTCACGCCGAGGATGGCGGCGCCGACCGGAATCAACGGGGCGGCCGCGGCCGGGTGCATCGCCAGCACAGCCCCGGCGTAGGAGGCGACGCCACGTCCTCCCCGGAAGCCCACGTAGATCGGCCACACGTGGCCGACGAGCACAGCGCCGCCGGCGACGGCCATGCCCCACGGATCGTCGGTGAGCCACCGGGCCAGGAGCACCGGCACGCCGCCTTTGATGGCGTCGAGCGCCATCACCAGGAGACCCCACCGAGCGCCGGCGGTGCGGATGACGTTCGTCGCGCCCATCTTCCCGCTGCCGTACTCCCGGATGTCTTCGCCGAGCACGAGCCGTCCAACGATAACGCCGTTCGGAATCGCGCCGATGAGATAGCCGATGGCTGCGAGCGCGGGAAGCTGCCACATGGTTACGACTCCTTCGCCCTCGAAGACTCCTCGCGTCCGCGAAACACGAGACGGATCGCCGTTCCGTCGAATCCGAAGGCGCGCCTGATGGTGTGTTCGAGAAAGCGCCGGTAACTGAAGTGGATGGCCGCCGGGTCGTTCACGAAGAACACGAAGGTCGGCGGGTCCACGTCAGGCTGCGTCACGTAGAGCACCTTCGCGCGCTTGCCTCGCACGGAGGGAGGCGGGCGCTCTGCGATGGCGCGCCGGATCGCCTGGTTGAGCGGCCCCGTGTCGACGCGGCGTCTGCGTTCCTCGCGGATGCGCCACGCCTCCGTCAGCAGCTCATGCACGCCGGTTCTCTCGAGGGCGGACACGATGGCGAGGGACGCCCACGGCACGAACCGGAGGCGGGAGCGAACCGCTTCCGCGATACGCTCGCGGGTGAACCCCTCGACGCCGCGCACCAGGTCCCATTTGTTGCCGACGAGGACGAGGCCCTTCGCCGCTTCGAGGACATAGCCGACGATATGCGCGTCCTGGGCGGTAATCCCTTCAGTGAGGTCGAAGACGACGAACGCGACGTCCGCTCTCTCGATGGCCCGACGGGAGCGAAGCGCCGCGTGCCGTTCGATGCCTTTGCCCTGCTTGCCGGGCCGGCGCAGGCCGGCGGTGTCGATCAGGATCACAGGCTTGCCTTCGAACAAGAGCGGCGTGTCGACGGCGTCCCGCGTCGTTCCCGGGATCTCGCTCACGATCACCCGCTCCTCCCCGAGGATGGCGTTCACCAGCATCGATTTGCCGACGTTGGGGCGTCCAACGATGGCGATGCGCAGCGCCTCCGTTGCTTCCGAGGGTCGCTCCCCCGCAGGTGGGGGCAGGATGCTGACGACGATGTCGAGCACGTCGGCGACGCCCCGGCCGTGGTGCGCGGACACGGGGATGGGTTCGCCCAGGCCGAGCTCGTAGAACTGCACCGCGCTCTGCTCCCGCTCGACGTTCTCCACTTTGTTGGCGAGCAGGAGCACGGGGCGGTCCGTGCGCCGGAGGAGCTCGGCGACTTCGAGGTCGGCCGCGGTCAGGCCTTCTTTGGCGTCGACGACGAACAGGATGACGCTCGCCTCGGCGATGGCGGCTTCCACCTGCCGGCGTACGAGATCCGAGAAGCGCCCTTCGGCCTCGAGGCCGCCCGTGTCGACGAGCCGGAACGCCCGGCCGCGCCACTCGGTCTGCGCGTACACGCGGTCGCGCGTGGTACCCGGGATGTCCTCGACCAGGGCGATCCGGCCGCCGGCGATGCGATTGAACAGCGCCGACTTCCCTACGTTCGGCCGGCCGACGATGGCCACGACCGGCAAGCTCAGGTCGATGGCCTTCGCAGCTTTGCCGGCGGAGGAACGGCGCCGCTTGACCCCCGACGTCGCGCTCATGGCGACAGCGCTACCCCGATGAGCGGAGGATCGATGCTGATGATGGAGGTGCCTGCGGGAGGCTGGACGCGCACCTCCAGCAGATGGAGTCCCGCCTCGAGCCCGGCCGCGTCGACGAAGACGGGGATGTCCGCGGGCGACAGGGCGTTCAACGTGTTCACCTCCCCCTGTAGCACGAGACGCACCACAGGCGTCGCCAGAGTGCTGCGCAGCCCGGCGCGCGCGTTCCTGACCTCAGGCACGACCTCGAACGGACGCTCGCCGGTGATGGCCGCGATGGTCACGCGGACGGTGACCTGCGAGGCGCCCTGCACCTGTGCTCCCGGTGGCACACGGAGCCCCACACGCTGGGTAATGACGCCGGCCGTCGCCCCGTCGACGCTCACGTCTTCAGTGGGGATGCCCGCGATAGCGTTGATGCTCTGCAGCACGTCCACGGGCCCGCTGATCCTGACGATGGCGGGATCGGCCAAGACGGACGCGATGCGGAAGCCTTCCGCGGGCGTCCCCCGCACGACCGGCGCCACGATGAACCCCGACGAGAAGATGACCTGGCGTAGCTCGACGTCGACCGTGACGTCGCCGGGCTCGAAGGTGAGCCCCTGGATGTCGCCGCAGCGCACGTTCTTCCCTTTGAGGATGACCGTCTGCGTGAATGACACCTTGACGCCCGTCGCCAGATTGACTTCGGCGCAGGCGGAACGCAACTGATTGACGAGCGTCTCCGGACCGCTTGCGCGCACCTCCGTGAGCGCGGGCGAGACATCGCCCACCTCGAAGCCGACGGGCGGCGCTCCCACGAGGTCGACATCGACCGGGACCGTCCGGCTGGTTACGGGCTCGAGCGTGAGGGTGACTTCCCGCGGTGACGGCTCGATGATCTCGACGCGGCGGTTGTCGGTGGTCACGATGACCGGCACGCGTACCTCGCGGGCAGTGGCGGACGACAGGTCGACGCGCGCGTGGAAGTCGTCGACCGAGAGCCGGTCGAACACGTTCTCGGGCGCGGAGATGCGGACCGAGACCAGCGTCTCGGACACGGACGACACCGCGAGATTCGGAGGCACATTCACGATCTCGATGGGGATGACGCCGGGGAAGAAATCGGTGCGCGTCGGGTTTTCGGCCTCGCTCACGAAGACCCAGAGGCTCAGCGACAGGATCAGCGCGAGGCCCGCGAGGGTCCAGTTCCGGAGGATGGACTGCGCGGCGCCGACGGTCAGGTAGCGGAAAATCTGCGCGGCCTGGCGCCAGCCCGACATCGGCTCGCGGGGCGATCTCGTCGTCATCGTACGCCGTTCCTCGAACCCAGCAGCCGAAGCAGCTCGTCGCGCAGGTCGTGCTCGTCACGGGCGCGGTACACCAGCTTGCCATCGGCGGCAATGGACACGCGCCCGGTCTCCTCGGACACGACGACGGAGATGGCGTCGGTTCGCTCGGTCACGCCGACGGCCGCTCGATGGCGGGTGCCCAGCTCCTCCGGCAGGCGGTTCTCCGAGAGCGGCAGGGTGCAGGCCGCCGCGGCGATGCGGTCGCCTCGAATGATGGCCGCTCCGTCGTGCAGGGGCGAATTGGGGAAGAAGATGCCCTCGAGGAGCTCGGGCGTGATGGCGGCGTCGACGGTCACGCCGGTGTCCATGTAGTCCTGGAGCCCGGTGTCGCGCTCGAGGACGATGAGCGCGCCGTGCCGTCGACGTGAGAGATCGAAGGCGGCTTTCGCGACGGCGTCGATGGTCTCGGAATAGACGTGCCGTCCCAGCGCGAGGCCCGTCCGGCCGACCCGCTCGAGCGCGCGCCGGATCTCGGGCTGAAAGATGACGACGACCGCGATCAGGATCCCGGCGACGGAGTTGCGGACGATGAAGTTCAGGACCTGGAGGTCGAAGGCGCGCGCGAGCACGACGGTGACGAGCAGCAGGATGGCGCCGCCCCGGAGCAGCGTCATCGCTGTGGTGCCGCGGAGGAGCAGCAGCAGCCAGTAGAGGGCGGCGGCGACCAGGAGTACATCGACCGCGGCTGTGGCGTTGAAGCGGTCGAAGTCGTCGCGGATGGCGTCGAAAAACTCCGGCATGGGCGATCCGCGACCTCCGGGAGTGAGCGCTACGGCGCTTCGTCCGCCAACGTCAGCGCCAGAACGGCCTTCTGCGCGTGGAGGCGGTTCTCCGCCTGATCGAAAACGACCGATTGCGGACCTTCGATGACGTCGTCTGTCACTTCTTCGTTGCGGTGGGCGGGCAGGTCGTGCATGAAGATGGCGTCGGGCTTCGCGCGGGCCATGAGCTCCGCGTTGACGGTGAAGCCCGCGAAGGCTTCTTTGCGTTCCAGATAGCTGTCTTCTTGGCCCATGCTCGTCCACACGTCGGTGTAGACGACGTCGGCGCCGTCCACGGCCTGGCGCGGGTCGTCTGTCGTATCGATCCGCGCCCCGGTAGCGGCGGCGAGCGACCTGATGTGCCGCATGGCCGGCTCGGCGATTTCGTATCCCTTCGGAGACGCAATCGCCATGCTCATGCCCGCCATGGCCGCGGCCATCGCCAGCGACGTCGCGACATTGAATCCGTCGCCGACGTACGCGAGCCGGACGGCGCGCAGGTCGCCCTTCTTCTCGTAGATCGTGAGCAGGTCGGCGAGCGCCTGACAGGGATGTTCCTGGTCGGAGAGCGCGTTGATGACGGGGACGGTTGCGTGGCGAGCGAGCTCGACCACGGTCTCGTGCGCATACGTGCGCGCGGCGATGACGTCGACGTACCGGCTCAACACGCGGGCGACGTCGGCCACGGGCTCGCGTTGGCCCAGGCCCACTTCCGCCTGCGACAGATACAGAGAGTCGCCTCCGAGCTGCCGCATGGCGACTTCGAAGCTGACGCGGGTGCGCAGCGACGGCTTCTCGAAGATGAGCGCGAGGGTGCGCCCGGCCAGGAGCGCACCCCGGCGATCGCGCTTCAGCCGCAGCGCCGTATCGAGGATCAGGCGAAGCTCATCGGGGCTCAGGTCCCCGATGGAGAGGAGGTCGCGGCCGCGCACGGGGGCACTCCTTGAATCCGGCCGAAGTATAGCAAAGCGGCTG
>DATLZC010000271.1:0-5003 GCA_035574215.1 Dehalococcoidia bacterium
GCGTATCACGCTCGACGTCGAGCAGCGTGAGGCCTCGAGCCAGGCGCGCCTGGGACAGCGTCTTGCCGAGTTCTGGCATCCTGCGAGCGCGTTCTGGGCCCCGGGTCCACGCTCATGGGGCCGCCGGAAGTGTACGGGGCCAGGCCCCGCCGGTCAAACACACGCGGCGCCGGGTGTCGTCACTTCAATGCCGCGGCCACCTTCACGAGCTCGTCGAGGGGTAACCCGAGTCCGTACACGCGTGTCTGCCCGAATTCCTCCGCGATGATGAGGTACGTTTCGAGCAGGTCGTCGCGTGGGGCGGGAGCGATGACGACCGCCGGCTTGCCGGCGATGGTACGCGACTGGATACGGGTCGCGTCGGTGTCGATGACCATCGACCTCGTCCGTAGTTTCGCGATCGACAGCTCGATCCAGGCGCTGTCAGTACCGTGGTAGCGATACTGCCGGAACGAACGGGCGATCTCCCCATCGCACAGCGTCACTGGGACGAAATCGTCCTCCCTCGGGTCCGGAACATACCCCGGGTGGTCCTCGATGGCTCCCGCCGGGAGATAGGCGGGCTCGATCTCCCATACGGTGCCTACGGTCACGGCGTACGGAGCGTTGCTCGCCCTGTCACCGGTGCAATACCCGTCGGAAGGTCCCTCCTTGGCCACGGGGACGATCTCAATGCCGTTGACGACGCCCTCGAATGGTGGGCCGGGGTCCAGTGGGGACTCCATCTGGACGGACGGCTCCGGCGGCGGATTCGCGAGTCCGAGGATGGCCCGTCCGCCGAAGAACCCCCCGGCGCCGATCGCCGCCACAGCGAGCAGCAGGCCCACGCTCCAGTAAGATCGCCTCGCCACGAGCTCACCTCACGCGGCCTCGTACTCCGGACAGTCGACCCGAAGGCCGGACACCGGGAGAGGACGGTCCAGCAGATTGCAGTGATGGGGCGCGCGAGGATCGGGATGCGCGTCCCGCTCGAAGAAGCGGCAGGTGACGCATACCCGCGCGACGCTGATGACGCCCCGACGCTGAAGCCGCCCGATGAGCTCGAGGAGAAAGAACAGGGCCCGCTCACGCTCGAGCGGGGAAGCGGCCGCGACCGCCTCGCGCAGCGGCTCATCCCACATCGCGAGTTCCTGCGCGAGGCGGCGGCCGGCCGGGGTAAGCCTGAGGCGCGTCATCCGTCCATCGTCGAGCGACCGCTCCCGCAGGACGAGGCCTTTGGCCTCCAGCGACGACACGCTGTCGCTGACCGTGGCCTGCGTGAGGCCGAACTCGCGAGCAAGGTGAGAGACGTGAGCGACCTCCGGCCCCCGCGTGTCGAGATACGTCAGCATCAGGGCCTGAATGGGGCTGAGCCCGCGACGCTTTACGGCGTCCTGGAGAAGGACGCGGGACACCCGCGAGAGCCGCTCGATCGCAGCGGCGATCTTCGCGTCGATATCTGGTTCGGCAGGCGGTCGCTCCATCGGTGTCAAGCCTACTAGAAATCGCCCTCTCTGACATACGGGTGCAGCCAGAGCGCGACCTGCATGGTCACTGCCTTGAACCAGGCCTGATGCATCTTTTCGACGTCTTCCCGGCTATGTCCCTTCCGTGCGAGAAACGGCTCGATGGTGGCCGTGATGGGATAGATGAAGGCGACCAGGTACCGGGCCGGGATATGGTCCACGGCGTCGACGCCGTCGGTCCGGTTCTTCTTCGTGCGATGGTGCCGGAGCCCGATCTCGTGCTGATAGTCCAGCCAGGCTTGGTCGTACGGCCTGCGACAGGTGTCCAGGATCCACTGTCCGAACCGCCGGCGCACCGCGGCCAGATACTCGGCGTTGGGCTGACCATTCCGGTCCGCGAAGTATCGCACCAGGTGGGGGTGTGAACCCACGAACCCGTACCACAGGTCCAGCACGTCGTCGACCTGGTCCTCGAGGACGTCCCCGGCCAGGCGAAGGTAGCGTTCATCCTCGTCGCTGAACAGCACAGACCGCCGGAGGAGGTCGAGGTCCTCCACCGAGAGCGGGGAACGTGGGACGGTGCCGTAGTCGTATCCGGGGATGGATGCTGACGCTGTCATTGTGACGCCTCCTGGTGGTAGTTAGGATGCCTAACAATACGCCGAAGCGGAGAGCGTGTCAAGAGGCTGACGTGCGGCTTGACACTCCATCGGGCCGGTCGGTACGCTCGCAGCGGTGTCGGAACGACCGCCTCTCCCGTATGACGCAGGGCGTTCGCGAGGGCGAACGCGGCAGCGGCTGGCCGTCGGGCTGGCCGTTCTCGTATTCGCCGCTGTCGCGAGTTATCTCGCGCTGGTGATCGTCACGCGCGTCGACAGCCTTTTCTGGTCCGATCAGCTCACACTGGGCGGACAGGTCGGGTTCCTACAGCGCCTCGGCGTCGACACCGAGGGCGAGAGCGCGGGCGTCTGCCAGGACCGCTGCAACTTCCTCATCCTCGGGCTGGACCGGCGGCCGCGCGAGGGTAAGGCCCCCACACGGAGCGACACCATCATCATCCTCAGCATCGATGCGAAGCGAAAAGACGCGCGGATGCTGGGCATCCCCCGCGACCTCTGGGTCGAGATCCCCACTCGCGACGGGGGGTACTACAACGATCGCATCAACACCGCCTACGTCGTGGGGGAGATGACCGACTATCCGGGGGGCGGCATCGGCCTGGCGAAGGCGACTATCGAGCACAACTTCGGCATCACCATTGACCACTACGTCATCATTGACTTCGAGGGCTTCCAGGAGCTCATCGACGCCATCGGCGGGATCGACGTGAACGTGCCGGAGGCCGTGTACGACCCGTACTACTCGTGGACGGAGCTCCCCGGGGACTACGACCCGCAGTACTTCGAGCCGGGGCTCCAGCACATGGATGGCCGCAGAGCCCTGGCGTATGCGCGCCTCCGCTACAACAAGGACGACCTCGACCGCATCCACCGCCAGCAGCTCGTGATCATCGCTGCGCTGGAGAAGGCGTGGGGGCTGGACATCCTGAAGAACCCGATGGAGTACTGGGAGCGCTACAAGGACACCATCGAGACCGACGTCAGCGACTTCCAGGTGCTGGCGTTCGCGAAGCTGGCCCAGGACATCGGCATCGACAACATTGTCGGGCTGTCGCTGGGCGCGTGGACGAGGGGCTACACGACGCCACAGGGCGCCGCTGTGCTCCTGGCCGACCCCGACGCCATCCGCGACGCCATCCGCGCGCTGTACGGCGAGGACACGGCGCCTCCTGCGGAACCGGGCGCGACCGCGGAGCCGCTGGATCCGGGGCTCGTCGAGGTGCAGAACGGCGCGGGCGTCGAGGGGCTCGCGGCGGCGGTGGCGCGCTACATCGTCGCGAAAGGCGTCGACCCGGCGGACGTCGTCACCAGCAACGCCACCGACGGCCTCTCTCACAGCCGGACCGAGATCATCGTCCTCGATGGGCGGCTCGAAGCGGCCGCCCGCATCGCGCAGTGGCTGGGCCTCGACGAGAGCCGCGTCCGCGCGGCGTCCTTCGGCGACGAGGTGACGCCGGCTAACCCCGACGCGAACATCGTCGTCATCCTCGGCACCGATCTGGACACCACCCGGTTCGTCGAAGCCGGGTGACCGGCTTCCCTCAGGCCTCTTCGAACACCACCATCGACTTCAGGCCCTCGCCGGCCAGCCGCACGTCGTACGCTCGCACGGCGTCGTCGATGGAGAACCGGTGCGTCACGATGCGGTCAATCTCCGGGAGCCGGGCGAGGAGCGCCAGGGCCCGGCGGTACTGGTCCGTCGTGGCGTTCTGGGATCCCGTGAGCACCAGCTCGCCGTAGTGCACGGCGTTGACGTCGAGCGTGACGGTGGTTCCGGGCGGGAAGCCCGCGAACAGATTCACCACGCCCTGCCGGCGGACGGCGGCGAGCGCCAGCGGAACGACATCCGGGAGCCCCGCGGTCACGACGACGGCGTCGGCTCCGAGGCCGCCGGTCGCCTCGCGAGTCGCGCGAACCGGGTCGTCGGCCTGCGGGTCCAAGACGTCGGAGGCCCCGAAAGCGCGGGCGAGCTCCCGGCGCGCGGCGTCGGGCTCGCTCACCACGATGGTCGTCGCCCCCAGGGCGCGGGCGGCGATGAGGTGCGTCAGGCCCATCGGGCCCGCCCCGATGAGGAGCAGCGAGGCGCCGGCGGCGACCCGGCAGGTTTCCAACGAGTTCAGCACGCAGGCCAGCGGCTCCGTGAGGCAGGCGCGCGTGAGCGGCACGCCGTCCGGGACGGGCAGAAGATGCCCCTGGGCGACCAGCGCGGCCGGGGCGAGCAGGTATTCGGCGAGCCCGCCGTCCCGTTCGTAGCCCAACGTGACGCGGTTCAGGCAGCGGTTGCGCTTCCCCTGCCGGCAGAAGAAGCAGTCGCCGTCGGCGACGATGGGGTCGATGGCGACGCGGTCGCCGGGGCGCACGCTGGAGACGCCAGGCCCGACCGCGGCCACCACGCCCGCGACCTCATGCCCCGGAATGACGCCGGGCGAGGCGCGCTTGAGGCCGCGGAAGACGCGGATGTCGGAATGGCAGATGGACGTGGCGGCGACGCGGACGAGGGCTTCGCCGGGGCCCGGCTCGGGGGCGGGCCGCTCTTCGACGGTGATGCGTCCGGGCTCGTGGAAGACGAGCGCCTTCATCGGCGGACGCCCTCTCGCGGCGTCAGCGCCACAGCGCCAGGGCGGCGCGGGCGCGATTCCCCGCTCAGCTCTTCTTCGTGGTGGCCTTCTTGGCGGTCGTCGTCTTGCTCGCCGAGCGGGTCTTCTCGCCGGCGGTCTTCTTGGCCGCGGCCGCGCGGCTTCGGGCCGACGCTGGCTTCTCGGCCGCTTCCGGCGACGTCGCAGCGGCGGCCGCCGCTGCGGCTTGCCGCGCCTCCATCGCGTGGAGGCGGCGCATGAGCCGCGACTTGCGGCGGGCGGCGGCGTTGGGGTGGATGACCCCCTTCTTCGCCGCGCGGTCGAGCGCGCTCTGGGCCTCGCGCAGCGCCTCCATCACGTTC